>NZ_JBHWGV010000070.1:0-6748 GCF_042732955.1 Kitasatospora sp. NPDC059747
GGCCGCCCGCGCCCCCCCGCCCCCCCCCCCCCCGCCGCCCGGGTGTGCCCGCCCGGTTGCGCCCCGCCGCCCCGGGCCGGGCGGGGCCGGTGTCGTAGGCTCACTCGACGTCGCCGCGTTCGCCGGCGCGCCGACCACGAGCCGGGCGGGGAGAGCCACAGCAGATGAGCACGGCATCGAGCACCGAGTCGTCCAGCGCCGAACCCGGCGCCCCGACGCCTCCGGTGACGACGGACGAACGGCCGGAGCCGGAGCGCACCGCCCCGGGCCGCTTCGGCGCCCTGATGGACCGCTTCGCGCCCGCGCTCGGCGCGTACGCCGTGGTCAAGGCCACCGGCCTGACCGTCTTCATGATGCTGCTGGCCCACACCGGGGACTACCTCAAGAAGGACCCGGGCCGCGGCGGCGGCGCCCAGCCGTGGGACGTGCTCGGCACCTGGGACGGCATCTGGTACCAGCGGATCGCCGAGAACGGCTACGACCCGCAGCTGATCCCGCTGCACGGCTTCCCGCTGGCCAGCTACTACGAGAACTCGGCGGCCTTCTTCCCGCTCTACCCGTGGCTGATGCGGCTGGTCGGCGCGGTCACCGGGCTCGGCCCGTACGGCTCCGGCATCGTCGTGTCGGTGCTCGCCTCGTTCGTCGCGGCGGCCGGCATCTTCGCGGTGGCCGAGCGGCTCGGCGGCTGGCGGGCGGGCGTGATCGCCGCGGTGCTCTGGGGCCTGTTCCCGGGCTCCGGCGTCGAGTGGGCGGTCTACTCGGACTCGCTGTTCGTCGCGCTGTCCGCCTGGGCCTGCTACTGCGTGATGACCCACCGCTGGGTCGCCGCCGGGCTGCTGACCCTGGCCGCGGGCCTCAACCGCCCGACCGCCGCCGCCCTGATCGCCGCCGTCTCGGTCGCCGCCCTGGTGGCGCTCGTCCGGCGCACCGACGGCGTCCGCCGCCCGCTCTTCGCGATGCTGATCACGCCGTGGGGCCTGCTCTGGTACGTCGCCTGGGTCGGCTACCGGATGGGGGACTGGGGCGGCTACTTCAAGCTCCAGCGCGGCGCCTGGAACCGCTACTTCGACTGGGGCGCCTCCACCTCCCGCACGGCCCTGGACGTGGTCACCGGGCACTGGAACTTCTGGCAGTCCAACCCGGCCCCCGACCTGATCGCGATCGCGCTGCTGATCGCCCTGCCCGGCCTGCTGGTGCTGCTGCTGCGGCTGCGCCCGCCGCTGGTCCTGGTGATCTACACGCTGCTGACCATCTTCACCGCGCTGAGCAGCAACCAGATCTTCGACAACATCTCGCGCTACCTGCTGCCAGCCTTCCCGCTCTGCGTCGGCCTCGCGGTCGCGCTGCGCCGGGTGCGGACGCCCTCGCTGATCGGGCTGTTCGCGATGCCCGCGATCGCGGCCGGCTGGTACGCCGGGTACGCGCTGTTCGAGATGGGCATCCCGTAGGCCGTCCCGCGCTGGGGCGGTTCGTGTGCGACGGCACGCCGGTTGGTTGGCTACGGGATCATCTGTCGACGGACGGCACGTTGCTAACCTCGGACGCATGACGACGACCCCGCCCGTGCGGCAGATCCGCGACATCTCCGGCCTGCTGGACCACGCGAGCCACGTGCTGGCGACCCGGATGGCGTCGGCCTTCACCGAGCTCGGGATCACCCCCCGCGCGTACTGCGTGCTGTTCCACGCGCAGGAGGCGGAGCGCACCCAGATCCAGCTCGCCGAGCTGGCCGACCTGGACAAGACGACGATGGTGGTCACCGTCGACGAGCTGGAGAAGGCGGGCCTGGCCGAGCGCCGCCCGTCCGCCATCGACCGCCGGGCCCGGATCATCTCGGTCACCGAGGCGGGCGAGCGCGCCGTCGAGCGGGGCACCGAGATCGCCGACCGGGTGCACCGCGAGGTGCTGGACGCCCTGCCGGAGCCCGAGCGCGGGGTCTTCGTGTCGGCGCTGACGCGCCTGGTGGACGGCCACCTGGCGGAGCCCGTGGAGAGCGAGCGGACGGTCCGCCGCGCCCGCCGCGCCCGGAGCTGAGCGGATCGCCGCGAGCTGCTCCCGAGATAGATAGTCCCGAACAAAACAATCTGCTAGCGTCTTACCCGGTACTCGACGAACCGGGAGACCCGCCATGCCCACGCACGCCCCGACCGCGCCCGCCCCGGCGCCCGCCGCCCCCGTCCGTTCCCGCGCACTCGCCCTCGCCGTGCTCTGCGCGGGGATGCTGATGATCGTCCTGGACGGCTCGATCGTCACCGTGGCGCTGCCCGCCATCCGGGACGACCTGCACTTCTCGCCCGCCGGCCTGACCTGGACGGTCAACGCCTACCTGATCGCCTTCGGCGGCCTGCTCCTGCTCGCCGGCCGCCTCGGCGACCTCGTCGGCCGCAAGCGCGTCTTCGTCGCCGGGCTCGGCGTCTTCACCGCCGCGTCGCTGCTCTGCGCCCTCGCCCCCGGCCAGGGCGTGCTGATCGCCGCCCGCTTCCTCCAGGGGGTCGGCGGTGCGACGGCCTCGGCCGTCAGCCTCGGCATGATCGTCACGCTCTTCCCCGAGCCCCGCGAACGCGGCCGGGCCATCGGCGCGTTCAGCTTCGTCGGCGCGGCCGGCGCCTCCGTCGGCCAGGTGCTCGGCGGCGTGCTCACCCAGGCGCTCAGCTGGCACTGGATCTTCCTGATCAACCTGCCGCTCGGCCTCGCCGCCGCCCTGCTCGCCGTCCGCGTGCTGGCGGCCGACAGCGGCCCCGGCCTGCGGGCCGGCGCCGACGGGCTCGGCGCCGCGCTGATCACCGCCGCCCTGATGCTCGGCATCTACGCCATCGTCGGCACCGGCGAGCACGGCTGGGCCTCGGCCCGCACCCTCGGCCTCGGCGCGCTGTCGCTCGCCCTGCTGGCCGGCTTCCTGCTCCGCCAGGCCCGCGCCGCCCACCCCCTGCTGCCGCTGCGGACGTTCCGTTCACGGAACGTCTCCGGCGCCAACGCCGTCCAACTGCTCATGGTCTCCGGGCTGTTCGGCTTCCAGATCCTGATCGCGCTCTACCTGCAGAACGTCCGCGGCTACGGCGCCGCCGCCACCGGCCTCGCGATGCTCCCCGCCGCACTCGCCATCGGCACGGTCTCGCTGGCGCTCTCCGCCCGCCTCAACGCCCGCTTCGGCGAACGCCCGGTGCTGCTGGCGGGTCTCGTCCTGCTGGTCGCCGCCCTCGCGCTGCTCATCCGGCTGCCCGCCGACGCGGACTACGTCCTCGACCTGCTCCCGACGATGCTGCTCGCGGCCGGATTCGGCCTCGCGATCTCGGCCCTCACCGCGCTGGGCATGTCCGGTGCCGGGCCGGCCGACGCGGGCACCGCCTCCGGGCTCTTCAACACCACCCAGCAGGTCGGCGGCGCACTCGGCGTCGCCGTCCTCACCACCCTCGCCGACCGCTCCTCGGATTCACCCGTGGGGGGCTTCCACGTCGCCTTCGCGGTGGCCGCCGGCCTGCTGGTGCTCGCCACGCTGCTCGCCGCAGTGGTGCTCCGCCCCGCCGGGGCCGACCGGTGACGAGCCGTCAGACACCTTCGCCCCGAGGCCGGTTCGGCCGTCGGGGCGTTCGGTTTCGTCGGATCTGCCGGTCCGTCCGGCCGCGTTACGGCCAGACCAGGCAGTACAGCTGGTGGCCGGCCTCGTGCAGGCGGTTGGCGAAGTCCTGCCACTCGTGCAGCATGCTGTAGATCACGAAGGCGTCGCGCGGGCCCCGGCGGTCGGGCACGGTGGACCAGATGAAGGCCGCCGCGCCGAGCTCGGTCTCGTCGGCCTTGCGCAGCGGTTCGACGACGTTCTGCGGGAGCTGGACGACGGCGTAGTCGGGGTGCAGCACGACGAGTTCCAGCGGCGGGACCTGGTGCAGCGGGACGCCCTGGATGCCGGTGAGGACCATGGCGCTCATGGTCTCCGGCTTGATCTTGGTGGAGAGGTGCCCGTTGGGGGACCCGCTGGTCTCCATCAGGTCGCCGAGGCGCCCCAGCGAGCCCAGCTCACCCGCGTCCAGGCCGAGTCCACCCGGGCCGAGCGCGGTGGGGACTCTGGCGGCCGTCGCACGGTCGGGTGCGCCGAAGTACTTGTACGTCACCCCCACGCGTCCCTCACCCCGCCTCTCGCCGCCGCGGCGACCGCGTCCCGTCCCCGCTCCCGTACCCCCGCGTGCGGCCTCGGCAGGCCTGCGGGAGCCCCCCGCGGCCTCGTCGTAGCCGTCCTGCGCCTCGGACACTCGGACCATCCTCACCGGAATTCGCCGGAATCGACAGACCCCCGCACGCCCGGCGTCCCTCCGGACGTGCTCCTTACCCGTCATGCGCCGCCGTACCCACTCGCGGGCCCTACCCACTCGCGGAAGGCGGCAGTCCTCTCCACACCCCTGCACACAACCGGAGCGCCTGCGCACTCTGAGTGCACAGTCTGACTGGTCCGCGCCGCGGGGCAGTCAGCGCCCCCGTCTCTACGGACAACCGTACAGACAACGGTGCCCGGATCATCGTTCCAGATGATCGGGTCCGACATGCAGAGGTCAAGGACACGATTTGAGACCATGTCTCCCGTGAGCTACCCCTACGAAGCCCCCCAGTCCCAGTCGCTGTTCGACCGCGCGTCGGTCGTCACGCCCGGCGGCGTCAACTCCCCGGTGCGCGCCTTCCGCGCGGTCGGCGGCACGCCGCGCTTCATGGTGTCCGGAACCGGCCCCTACCTCACCGACGCCGACGGCCGCGAGTACGTCGACCTGGTGTGCTCGTGGGGTCCGATGATTCTCGGCCACGCGCACCCCGCGGTGATCGACGCCGTGCAGGCGGCGGTCGTCCGCGGCACGTCCTTCGGCACGCCCGGCCAGGGCGAGGTCGAGCTCGCCGAGGAGATCGTCGCGCGGATCGCCCCGGTCGAGCAGGTCCGGCTGGTCTCCTCGGGCACCGAGGCCACCATGTCCGCGATCCGGCTGGCCCGAGGCTTCACCGGCCGGGCGAAGGTCGTGAAGTTCGCGGGCTGCTACCACGGTCACGTGGACGCGCTGCTGGCCGCCGCCGGTTCCGGCGTCGCCACCTTCGGCCTGCCCGACACCCCGGGCGTCACCGGCGCCCAGGCCGGCGACACCATCGTGCTGCCCTACAACGACCTCGCCGCGGTCGAACAGGCCTTCGCCGCGCACCCGGGCGAGATCGCCTGCGTGATCACCGAGGCCTCGCCCGGCAACATGGGCGTCGTCCCGCCGCTGCCCGGCTTCAACGCCGGCCTGGCCCGCCTCTGCCGGGACAACGGCGCGCTGTTCATCTCCGACGAGGTGATGACCGGCTTCCGCGTCTCCAAGGCCGGCTGGTACGGCCTGGAGGCCGCGCACGAGGGCTGGGCGCCGGACCTGCTCACCTTCGGCAAGGTCATGGGCGGCGGCTTCCCGGCCGCGGCCTTCGGCGGCCGCGCCGACGTGATGGCGCACCTGGCCCCGGCCGGCCCGGTCTACCAGGCCGGCACCCTCTCCGGTAACCCGGTCGCCACCGCCGCCGGCCTCGCCCAGCTGCGCGGCTGCACCGACGAGGTCTACGCGACGGTGGACCGGGTCGCCGCCGAGGTCTCCGGCCTGGTCACCGAGGCGCTCGCCAAGGAGGGCGTGGCGCACCGGCTGCAGACCGCCGGGAACATGTTCTCGGTGTTCTTCACCGAGGCCGCGGTCACCAACTACGACGAGGCCAGGACCCAGGAGGCGTACCGTTTCACCGCCTTCTTCCACGCGATGCTCGCCGAGGGCGTCTACCTGCCGCCGTCCGCCTTCGAGTCCTGGTTCGTCTCGGCGTCCCACGACGAGCGGGCGATCGAGCGGATCGCCGCCGCCCTGCCGGCCGCCGCGCGCGCGGCCGCCGCGGCCACGGCCTAGTCCACCCCGAGCCCCAGGAGTCTTGAGAAGTGAGTGCCGAAGAGATCACCGTCGTCCACCTGATGCGGCACGGTGAGGTGCACAACCCGGAGGGCGTCCTGTACGGCCGCCTGCCGGACTACCACCTGTCCGAGCTGGGCCGGCGGATGGCCGACCGGGTCGCCGAGGACCTGGCCGGACGGGACATCACCCACGTGGTGGCGTCCCCGCTGGAGCGGGCGCAGGAGACCGCCGAGCCGATCGCCAAGGCGCACGGCCTGGAGGTCGCGGCGGACGCGCGGCTGATCGAGGCGGAGAACATCTTCGAGGGCAAGACCTTCGGCGTCGGTGACGGCTCGCTGCGCAACCCGGGCTACTGGAAGTACCTCACCAACCCGTTCAAGCCCTCCTGGGGCGAGCCCTACCTCGACCAGGTCGTGCGGATGATGGGCGCGCTCGGCGCCGCCCGGGACGCCGCCCGCGGGCACGAGGCGGTCTGCGTCAGCCACCAGCTGCCGATCTGGATCGTCCGCTCCTTCGTCGAGCGCCGCCGGCTGTGGCACGACCCGCGCAACCGGCAGTGCTCGCTGGCCTCGCTGACCAGCTTCACCTTCGAGGGCGACAAGATCGTCTCGGTCGGCTACCGCGAGCCGGCCCGCGACCTGCTGCCCGCGCACCTGGTGGGCAAGGGCCGCAAGGGCGACAAGCCGGTGGGCAAGAGCTTCGGCGCCTGAGGCTCCGAGGCCCGCGGACGACGCGCCCGAGGGCCCGTTCGAGACTCGCCCGAACGGCCCGTAAGCGGGGTGTAAGTATGGGGCGCGGGCGCGCCGCTTATAACCCCCGCGCGGGGGGGCCCGCCCGCGCGAGCGGGGTGGGCG
>NZ_JBHWGV010000070.1:6758-50345 GCF_042732955.1 Kitasatospora sp. NPDC059747
CCCCTTTTTAATCACCCGCCCCCCCCCTATATCAACACTCTAATTTTCGGCGGCAGCTTCTGTTGTGTAAAAGAGACTGGTTTAAGTTGGGGCCCCGGCCGTCCGAAGAACCCCGGCCGGCCGGGCCTCGCCGCAGGTCAGAGGGGGTGCGACGCGCAAGGCAGGACCCCCCCGAACCTGCCTGGAACTCCATGCGAAACTTTTCACATGTCTGCCATGGCGCGCCCCCGCCCCCGTGTCGCCGCAGCCGCCGCCGCTACCGCCGCCGCCGCTGCGCTCGTCCTCACCGGATGCTCCTCGTCGGGTTCGTCGAGCAGTGGTGACGGGCAGCTCGGGTTCGTGACGGTCAAGGGCACCAACGTCTCCAAGGCGGAGGCCGGCCACCGCGAGGACGCGCCGGACATCGCCGGGGAGACCCTGGAGGGCAACCAGGTCAAGCTCTCGGACTACCGCGGCAAGGTCGTCGTGCTGAACGTCTGGGGCTCCTGGTGCGGGCCGTGCCGGGGCGAGGCGGACGACCTGGAGCGGGTCTGGCAGAAGTACAAGGACCAGGGGGTCCAGTTCCTCGGCGTCAACACGCGCGACACCGAGAAGGCCAACGCCCTCCGCTTCGAGCAGGAGAAGGGCGTCACCTACCCGAGCATCTTCGACCCGGCCGGCACCCAGCTGCTCAAGTTCCCCAAGGGCAGCCTCAACCCGCAGTCGATCCCGACCACGCTGATCATCGACCGGGACGGCAAGCTCGCCGCCCGCGCCGTCGGCGGCACGGTCGACGACGCCCTCGAGTCGGTGCTCCAGCCGGTGGTCGCGGAGCCGAAGCAGTGAGCGCGGAGGCCGCCGGCACCGTCCTGCGGCTCGCCGACACCACCGCGACCGTGCAGAGCGGGGCGCTGCTGGTCGCGGCGCCGGTCGCGCTCGCGGCCGGGCTCGTGTCGTTCTTCTCGCCGTGCGTGCTCCCGCTGGTGCCGGGCTACCTGTCGTACGTGACCGGCTTCTCCGCCGCCGACCTGGCCGACGCGCGCGGCACCCGGCGCGGCCGGATGCTGCTCGGCGTGCTGCTGTTCATCCTCGGCTTCACCGCCGTCTTCGTCTCCACCGGCGCCCTGTTCGGCTACTTCGGCCAGGAGCTGCAGGGCTACAAGCGGACCATCGACATCGTGCTGGGCGGGCTCACCGTCGTGATGGGCCTGGCCTTCATGGGCCTGGTCCCCGGGCTGAGCATGCGCGAGGTGCGCTCGCACCGCCGCCCGGCGGTCGGCCTGCTGGGCGCCCCGGTGCTGGGCGTGGTGTTCGGCGTCGGCTGGACGCCCTGCATGGGCCCGACCCTGACCGCGGTGCAGAACCTGGCGCTCAACCAGGCCGACGCCCAGCGTGGCGCGCTGCTGACCACCTTCTACTGCCTGGGTCTCGGCGTACCGTTCATCCTGGCCGCCGTCGCCTTCCGCCGAGCGCTCGGCGCCTTCGGGTGGGTCAAGCGGCACTACCCGCTCGTCATGAGGATCGGCGGCGGCATGCTCGTCGCGGTCGGTCTGCTGCTCGTCACCGGTGTCTGGGACGCGATGATGTACCAGCTGCAGTCCTGGACCGCCGACTTCCGGATCGGAATCTGACCGTGAGCAACACCACGACCGACACCGAGCAGCCGCCCCCGGCGCCGGCCGACGCGGCGGCCGAGCGGCTCAGCACCGCCCCGGTCGAGTCCGACGGCCCCACCGGCATAGGGGTGCTCGGCTGGCTGCGCTGGATGTGGCGCCAGCTGACCTCGATGCGGGTCGCGCTGATCCTGCTCTTCCTGCTGTCGCTGGCGGCCATCCCGGGCTCGCTGATCCCGCAGAACGGCCAGAACCAGTTCAAGGTCGAGACGTGGAAGGCGCAGCACACCACGGTCGCGCCGATCTACGAGAAGCTCCAGCTGTTCGACGTCTACAGCTCGGTCTGGTTCTCGGCGATCTACATCCTGCTGTTCCTCTCGCTGGCCGGCTGCATCGTCCCGCGCACCTGGCAGTTCGTCGGCGTGCTGCGGGCCCAGCCGCCGGCGGCGCCGCGCAACCTGACCCGGATGCCGGTCTACGCGGCCTGGCGCACCGGGGCGGACGCCGAGGTCGTCAACGCCGCCGCGCACCGGCTGCTGCGCCGGCGCCGGTTCCGGGCGCACCTCGCCGGCGGCGCGGTGGCCGCCGAGAAGGGCTACCTGCGCGAGGTCGGCAACCTGCTGTTCCACCTGTCGCTGTTCGCGCTGCTCGGCGGCTTCGCCTGGGCGAGCCTGGCGGCCGGCACCGGCGGCAAGCTGATGGTGGAGGGCGACGGTTACTCCAACACCATCACCCAGCTCGACGACTTCACCGGCTCGGCCTTCTACACGAGTGACGACCTGGACCCCTTCTACCTCAAGCTGAAGGGCTTCACGGCCAAGTTCCAGGACCAGGGCGACCAGATCGGCGCCGCGCGGCAGTTCACCGCGAACGTCGAGTACTACGCGGGCGACGACGCCGCGAAGCTCAAGCAGGGCACGATCGAGGTCAACCACCCGCTGGAGATCGGCGGTTCGAAGGTCTTCCTGATCGGCCACGGCTACGCCCCGGTCATCACCGTGCGCAACGGCAAGGGCGAGGTCGTCTACACCGGCGCGACGCCGTTCCTGCCGCAGGACGCCAACATGACGTCGACCGGCGTCGTGAAGGTGTCCGACTACGGCATCGGGCCGAAGGGCACGAAGACCCAGATGGGCTTCTCCGGCTTCTTCCTGCCGACCGCCCCGCTGAGCTTCGCGGGCACCGGCCCGATCTCGCTCTTCCCGGGCGACGCCGCCCCGGAGCTGGTGCTGAACGCCTACGAGGGCGACCTCGGCACCGACTCGGGCCTGCCGCAGAACGTGTACCAGCTGAACACCAGGAACATGACCCAGCTGCAGCTGGACGAGCAGCCGGCCAAGGCCCTGCTGAAGCCCGGCCAGGGCTGGACCCTCCCGGACGGCTACGGCAGCGTCACGTTCGAGGGCTACAAGCAGTGGGCCAGCTTCAACGTCTCGCACCGTCCGGGCAACGCGATCGCCCTGACCGGCGCGGTGCTGGCGATCCTCGGCCTGATCGGCTCGCTGTTCGTGCAGCGCCGCCGGATCTGGGTGCGGGCGGTCGCCCTGCCGGAGGGCGGCACCCTGGTCGAGCTGGCCGGGCTGGCCCGCAGCGAGTCGGCGAAGATCGCCGAGGAGCTGGCCGAACTCGCGGTGGACCTCCAGGACGACGCCCCGGCGTCCGAGGAGGACGAGGACGACGAACCCGACCGGGCACCGGAAGCACCCGCGGACCCCACAGCCCCTGCCGACCAGAACTCCAAGGAGTAGACGGTGCATCTCGCCTCGGGGGTCGACCCACAGCTGGCCGACCTCTCCAACAAGCTGATCTATTCGGCGATGGCGGTCTACACGATCGCCATGTTCGCCCACATGTTCGAGTGGACGTTCGGCAGCAAGGGCGCCGTCGCCGTCCGCTCGAAGGAGCAGTCGGGCAGCCTGGCCGAGACCGTCGCCGCGGCGGGGAACCAGCCGGCCAGGGCCGCGAAGAAGGTCACCGTCACCGTGGCCGGCGCGGGCGGCGGCACCACCACGCTCACCCGCACCGCCCTGGCGGGCGAGGGTGCCACGGTGGTCACCAGCGGCCGCGGCGACGACGAGGTGGACGGCCCCGGCGCGGCCGGCAGCAGCGAGAAGGCCGACCTGGCCGGCCGCATCGCGGTCTCGCTGACCGTCCTGGCGGCACTGCTGCACGTGGGCGGCGTGGTCACCCGCGGCCTGTCGGTGTCCCGCTGGCCGTGGGGCAACATGTACGAGTTCTCCTGCGCGTTCGCGCTGGCCATGACGGCCGCGTACCTGGTGCTGCTGGCGGCGAGGAAGAACGTCCGCTGGCTCGGCCTGCCGGTCACCGTCGCGGTGCTGCTCACGCTCGGCATCGCCACCACCGTGCTCTACACCGACTCCGAGCAGCTCGTCCCCGCGCTGCACTCGTACTGGCTGGCGATCCACGTCTCCACCGCGATCTTCTGCGGCGGCGCCTTCTACGCGGCCTTCATCGCCACGCTGCTGTACCTGTTCCAGGACTCCTACCACCGCCGGGTCGAGGCCGGGCTGTACGAGTACCTGAAGCCGGGCGCCGCCCGCACGGCCGGCAAGCAGCAGAGCGACCTGCGCACCGGCCTGGCCCGCGTCCGGGTCTCGGTCTGCAACCGCCTGCCCGCCGCGTCGACGCTCGACAAGCTGTCGTACCGGATCAACGCCCTGGTCTTCCCGCTGTGGACCTTCACCATCATCGCGGGCGCGATCTGGGCCGAGGCGGCCTGGGGCAAGTACTGGGAGTGGGACCCGAAGGAGACCTGGTCGTTCATCACGTGGGTGGCCTACGCCTGCTACCTGCACGCCCGCGCGACGGCCGGCTGGAAGGGCCGCAAGGCGGCCTACCTGGCGCTGGCGGCCTTCGCCTGCTGGCTCTTCAACTACTACGGCGTGAACATCTTCGTCACCGGCAAGCACTCGTACGCGGGTATCTGACCGGAGCGGAACACACCCACCGGCCCGGCGCTCCACGGTTGGAAGCCGGGCCGAGGTGCGACAGGGGTAGTTCGTGCCGGCCGCCCTGTGCCGGTACGGGGAGGAACTGAGGAGGAAATCGCGCAATGGAGTGCGACGAGGTCATGCTGACCGTCCGAATCACCGCCGCAGAGCGCACGCTGCTCCGCCGGCTCGCCCAGGGACACCGCAGCGACGTGTCCGAAGTGGTGGCCGACGGGCTGCTGGACATCATCCCCACGATCAGCTCGCCGTCCGACGCCTACCGGCTGCTGGGCGCCCTCACGGCGCCCGCGCCGTGCGCGCTGACGGTCTGGCTGCCGACCGCGCTGGCCGACCTGCTGGTGCCGGGCGCGGCGAGGCTGGCCCAGGTGACGGGCATCCGGGTCGAGTCGGCCAGTGCCATGCTGGGCGCCGCACTGCGGCTCTGGCTGGCCCAGGACCCGGTCCGGCTGGCCGCCAACCTGAGCGTGATGCACGCCGGCCGCCCGTCCGCGCTCGTCGCGGCGTAGGGCGGCGTAGGTGGCGTAGGGCGGCGGGCTCAGCAGGCCAGCGGCAGCCCGGTGCCGCCGAGGTCCGGCGCGGTGGGGCGGCCGTCGAAGCCGTCCCGCCGGGCCGAGGGGACGCACGGGCCGTCCAGCGGCTCGGTGAGCAGCCGGCAGTCGGCCGCCGTCCGGCCGTCCTGGATCAGCAGCACCCGGACGGGCACCCGGCGGCCGTCCGGGGCCCCCTCGCGGACGGCGCGCACGAGGCAGGGCCGGTCCAGCTCGATGTAGCGGTCGAACGAGGAGACCAGTTCGACCGGGGCGACCGGTTCGGGGTGCCGCAGCCGCTGGGCGGCCTGCCGGGCGGCCTCCAGCACCAGCATCCCGGGCACGTGGTCGAGCGTGTGGTCGAACAGCACCGGGTGCGCGGCGTCCGTCCGCAGCACCCAGCTGTCGGGCAGCAGGGTCGGGCTGAGCACGACGTCGGAGGGGTGCGCGCGGCCGACCAGCTCGGGAGTCGTGGGCGGGCCGGGGCGGACGGGCGTGACGCCGCGCCGCGCCGGGCCGCGCAGCCGCGCGTAGGAGGCGGGGGAGATGACCCGCAGCTGCCCCGAACCGCGTCCGACCGTCCGGCCGCCCCGGGTGATCTCGGCGTGCATCCGCAGGGAGGCGAGCCGGCCGCCGCGCATCCGGACGTCCTCGCAGACGGCGTCGAGCATCAGCGAGGCGGGTTCGGTGGTGACGGCGAGGCCGGCCAGTCCGGCCGGGCCGAGCGAGTAGTCGAGGTCGTCCATCGCGAAGTGGTGGCCCTTGGGCACGCCGAAGCCCACGTGCCCGATCAGCAGACCGGCCTGCCGGACGGTCTCGGCCATCAGCACCGGGTCGTGGTGGCGGTCGCCGGGCAGCCGGTAGAAGCCGTGCATCCGGGGCCACTGGGCGCCGATCCGGAACTCGTACGGGCCGGCCGCCTGCCAGCCGGTGAGGAGCACCTCGGACACCGAGGTGCGGTGGACGAGGTGGCGGGAGACGGTCCGTTCGTGGAAGTCGTAGCCGGTGACGGGGTGGGCGTAGGGGTCGCGGGCATCCGGCTCTACGATCAGTGGCATGACGGGCCCCACTCCAGGGTGTCGGTCGAGCGGCCGGTGCGGACGCTTGGCAAGCAAAACATACAGACCACCCGGTTTGTGAGTCGCGTTCGGGGTCGCCCCCGTCGGGCGGCCCGACGGGACCACGCTACCGGGCCTCTGGGCTGCGGGAATGCCTGGCGTCCGGCACCCAGGACCTTGGGCGGGGGTCCCTCCCCGCTGGACGGCGGGGTTGGCCGAGGCGGTAGATTAGATACCAACCATGCGGTTTAGGTGGCGTCCGTCCGCATGCGAGGCGTCGTACCCCACCTCGTCGGCGCCCTGACACCAGCCGGGCGGCGGGGCCGCGGCCGGTCGAGTCCGGAGGGGCCTCAGTGGTCAAGCAGGAACGCGCGGGGCGGACCAGGCAGGCCGTGCTGCTCGCCGCGGCGAGCACGTTCGCGGACGTGGGCTTCGAATCGGCGAGCCTGGTCGACATCAGCCGCCGGGCCGGCGTCAGCAAGGGCGCCCTGTACTTCCACTTCGTCTCCAAGCAGGCCCTCGCCGACGGCGTGCGCGCCGCGGCGGGCCGGGAGATCGGCTCGGCCGCGCTGCGGGCCCTGCGCGCCGGCGGGCCCGCCGTCCAGGACCTCGTCGACCTCTCGCACGAACTCGCCCGGCTGCTGCGCGAGGACGTGGTGGTCCGGGCCGGCGTCCAGCTCGGCCGGGCCGGCCACGGCCCCCGCCGGGACGCCGCCGACCCGTCCGGCTCCGGCGCGGCCTGGCGCAGCTTCACCGCCGTCGTCCACCGCCTGCTCGGCCGCGCCGCCGAGGCCGGCGAACTGCGCCCCGGCATCGACCGCTGGGCCGCCGCCGAACTGCTCACGACGCTCGCGGCCGGCCTGGTCCTGCTCGCCGCCGAGGACGCCGCCCGGCTCGGCCCGGAGGCCGTCCGCGGGACCTGGGCGGCCGCGCTGCCCGCCCTGGTGGACACCGGCCGCTGCGCCGCCTACCGGCTCTGACGCCGGCCGGCCTCGGGGCCCGGTGGGCCTCAGGGAGCCTCAGAACGCGTCAGGAAGCCGCCGGAACGCGCTCGACGACGCTCAGCCTGGTCAGCGCGTGCGGCTGGACGAGACCGGGCAGCAGCAGCGTCCAGAGGTCGGCGATCCGCTCGATGAGGTCCTGCCGGTCGGTCAGCACCTGGGAGCTCAGCTGGATGCCGGTGACGGCCCCCTGCAGCACCAGGGCCGCGCCGCGCAGGTCGATCCCCGGGTGCAGCTCCCCGGCCTCCTGCGCGCGCTCCAGCAGCTCTCGCGTCGCGTCCGACCAGCCCTGGTAGGCCGCGACCTGGGGCTGGGTGAAACTGCCGTGCTCGATCGTCAGACGGATGCTGCCGCGCACCAGGACGTCGTCCTGGAGGGCGCGGGCGAACGCGTACGACAGGTCGATCAGGGTCTGCATCGGGCTGTCGGAGGACGGCTCCCAGGTGGCCAGCCACGCGCTCTGGCCCTCCAGGATGACGGCCAGCGCCAGCTCCTCCTTGGAGCGGAAGTGGAAGTACAGCGCGCCCTTGGTGACGCCGGCCCGCTCCAGGATGTCCGACATCGTGGCGGCGGCGTAGCCGCGCTCGTCGAACACCTCGGCCGCCGCGAGGAGTACCGCCTGGCGGGTCGCCAGTGCGCGGGCCTGCCTGGCCATCGCAGCCTCCCTGGATAGTTCTGGTACCTCGGCAGCGGCCGATCCTATGGGGGCCGACGGGCGGGCGGGCCGCATACCGTCCAGTAGGTATCCTACCGAGCCGCTCGCGGCCCGGTCCGGGGCTTCCTCCGGGCCGGCCCGGCCGGGCGGGTACGAACGGCGGAACCGCGACGGCCGGCCACCCGGTGGGGCGGCCGGCCGTCGGCGGCGAATCGTCAGGAGGGGCGGGCCGTCAGGCGGCCTGCTGCCAGCTGACCGGCGAGTAGTAGGCCGGGCGGCGCTCCAGGCGCTGCCAGTTGGCGATCGGCTCGACCGGCGCGACGGCGGCGGCCTGCTGCGCGGCGGCGGCGCGCGCCATCAGGACGGCCGTGAGGGCGGCCAGCTCCTCGTCGGAGAGGGAGCCGCGGACGATACGGACGAGGGGTTCGGCGGAAGCGGTCATGGTGTGTGGTTTCTCCCCCGGGCTGTGGTGTGTGGTCTCGCTCGGTGCCGTGCGCCGTGGGGCGCGCGGTCTTCCGGGTGCTGCTGCGACGCGGTGGCCCGCGACCGCTACATCGGCGGGTTGCCGTGCTTGCGGCTGGGCAGGTCGGCGTGCTTGGTGCGGAGCATGGCGAGCGCCGAGGCGAGCACCTCACGGGTCTCGGCGGGGTCGATGACGTCGTCCACGAGGCCGCGCTCGGCCGCGTAGTACGGGTGCATCAGCTCGTTCTTGTATTCCTTGATCTTCTGGGCGCGCATGGCGTCCGGGTCCTCGGCGCCGTTGATGTCGCGGCGGAAGATCACGTTGGCGGCGCCCTCGGCGCCCATGACGGCGATCTCGTTGGTCGGCCAGGCGTAGGTGAGGTCGGCGCCGATGGACTGGGAGTCCATGACGATGTAGGCGCCGCCGTACGCCTTGCGCAGGATCAGCGAGATCCGCGGCACGGTGGCGTTGCAGTACGCGTACAGCAGCTTGGCGCCGTGGCGGATGATGCCGCCGTGCTCCTGGTCGACGCCGGGCAGGAAGCCCGGGACGTCCAGCAGGGTGACCAGCGGAATGTTGAACGCGTCGCACATCTGGACGAAGCGCGCGGCCTTCTCGCTGGCGTTGATGTCGAGGACGCCGGCCAGCGACTGCGGCTGGTTGGCGATGATGCCGACCACGTGGCCGTCGACCCGGGCCAGGACGCACAGGACGTTGGTCGCCCAGCGCTCGTGGACCTCCAGGTACTCGCCGTGGTCGACGATCTCCTCGATGACCTTGCGCATGTCGTACGGGCGGTTGCCGTCCGCCGGCACCAGGTCGAGCAGGCTGTCGTTGCGGCGCGCGACCGGGTCCTCGCTGAGGACGGACGGCGGCATCTCGCGGTTGTTCTGCGGCAGCAGCGACAGGAGGTAGCGGACCTCCTCGATGCACGACTGCTCGTCGTCGTAGATGAAGTGCGCCACGCCGGACACGCCCGCGTGGACGTCGGCGCCGCCGAGGCCGTTCTGGCTGATCTTCTCGCCGGTCACGGCCTGGACGACGTCCGGGCCGGTGATGAACATCTGCGAGGTCTCGCGGACCATGAAGACGAAGTCGGTCAGCGCGGGGGAGTACGCGGCGCCGCCGGCGCACGGGCCGAGCATGACGGAGATCTGCGGGATGACGCCCGAGGCCTTGGTGTTGCGCTGGAAGATGCCGCCGTAGCCGGCGAGGGCGGTGACGCCCTCCTGGATGCGGGCGCCCGCGCCGTCGTTCAGGGAGACCAGGGGCGCGCCGGCCGCGATGGCCATGTCCATGATCTTGTGGATCTTCTGCGCGTGGGCCTCGCCCAGGGCGCCGCCGAAGATCCGGAAGTCGTGCGCGTAGGTGAAGACGGTCCGGCCGTGGACGGTGCCCCAGCCGACGACGACGCCGTCGGTGTGCGGCTTCTTGGCCTCCAGGCCGAAGCCGGTGGCGCGGTGCCGGCGCAGCGGCTCGACCTCGTGGAAGGAGCCCTCGTCCAGGAGCAGGTCGATGCGCTCGCGGGCGGTCAGCTTGCCCTTCGCGTGCTGGGCCTCGGTGGCCTTCTCGCTCGGGCCGCGCCGGACCTTCTCGCGCAGTTCGTGCAGCTCGGCGACCCGACCTCGGGCGTCGGCCGGGATCTCCGGGATCTCGCCGCCGACCGGCGCCTCATGCACAACCGTCATCTCGAACCACTCCAAGGGTGAGGGAACTGTCCGACAGCCAACGTCTGCTGTGCCCCCGGCTGCGAATCACTTTCTTCACTTATGACTGTACGAGGGGCCGTGCGCTGGTTTCGGCGTCGATTCCGTACAAGGTCGGGAGCGTTTGGCTGTCAGGCCTGCACAGAAGCGACCGGGCCTCACCCGATGCGCTCGGTGTCCGTTCGAATACCGGGGGTTGTCGGACAGATGATGGTCCGATGATCTGAGCATGAAGGAAAGCGCAGGTCAGGGCCGTCACCCAGGAGCGTAGGCGAGCCGACTGGGGCCCCGCTCAAGCGTCGCTAAAGTCTGGTGGGACGACCGGGGGAAGTCGTGGTAGTGGGGCCGAAGTCGTAGGGAAGCGCCAAAAACGCCACAGCCCACCCGACGCCTGCCGGGTGGGCTGTCCGAGCGATCCCCCGAACGGGCCGGGTCAGCCCTTGGAACCGTCCTCCGGCTCGTCCTTGCCGCGCAGCTCCCGCTCGCGGCGGCGCAGGTCCGCCTCCCACTGCTTGAGCATGTCCTCGTGCCCCTTGTCGTCCTTCTTCAAGGAGGCGAGGAACTCCGGGTCGTCGTCCGGTGCGAGCGGACGGCCGCCGCGCGGGCCCGCGTGCTCCGGACGGCCGGAGGCCGGCCCGCCGCCGGCGACCCGCGCGCCGCCGCGCTGCTTGCCCGCCACGAGCCAGGCGATCGAGCCGACCAGCGGGAACAGCAGCACGATGATCACCCACACCACCTTGGGCAGGTGCTTCACCTCGTCCTCGGGCGTGGTCAGGCAGTCGATGAAGGCCCACACCCACAGGGCGAGCGGAACGACGAAGGTCAGGATCCTGAGCACGGCGGCGATCTCCCCCGGCGACGGCGAGTGTGGCGGGCTGCGTCCTGGGGCCCTCCCCGGGGGCCCTTGACGAAGCCAGGCTATCGGGTGGCGGATACTGACTGGCATGGCATACGACGATCTCCGCTCGTTTCTCCGGGCCCTCGACCGCGAGGGTGACCTCAAGCGCATCAAGGCGGAGGTGGACCCGCACCTGGAGATCGGCGAGATCGTCGACCGGGTGCAGAAGGCCAAGGGCCCGGCGCTGTTGTTCGAGAACGTCAAGGGCTCGTCGATGCCGCTCGCGATGAACGTCTTCGGCACCGAGCGGCGCCTGGCCAAGGCGCTCGGCCTCAAGGGACCGGACGACATCTCCGAGAAGATCGCCGGCCTGCTCAAGCCCGAACTGCCGCAGGGCTTCACCGGCTTCCGGGACGCCTTCGGCAAGCTCGCCTCGATGGCGCACGTCCCGCCGCGGCACGTGAAGGACGCCCCGGTGCAGGAGGTCGTGCTCACCGGCGACGACGTCGACCTGGACGAGCTGCCCGCGCTCTTCACCTGGCCGATGGACGGCGGCTCCTTCTTCAACCTGGGCCTCACCCACACCAAGGACCCGGACACCGGCATCCGCAACCTCGGCCTCTACCGGCTCCAGCGGCACGACCGCCGGACGATCGGCATGCACTGGCAGATCCACAAGGACAGCCGCAACCACTACGCGGTGGCCGCCAAGCGCGGCGAGCGCCTGCCGGTCGCGATCGCCTTCGGCTGCCCCCCGGCCGTCACGTACGCGGCCACCGCGCCGCTGCCGGGGGACATCGACGAGTACCTGTTCGCCGGGTTCGTCGCCGGTGAGCGCGTGCGGATGGTCGACTGCAAGACCGTCCCGCTCCAGGTGCCGGCCGACGCCGAGGTCGTGCTGGAGGGCTGGCTGGAGCCCGGCGAGATGCTCCCCGAGGGGCCGTTCGGCGACCACACCGGCTTCTACACGCCGCAGGAGCCGTTCCCGGCGCTGAAGATCGACTGCGTGACGATGCGCCGCCGCCCGGTCCTGCAGTCCATCGTGGTCGGCCGCCCGCCGACCGAGGACGGCCCGCTGGGCAAGTTCACCGAGCGGTTCTTCCTGCCGCTGCTGAAGATCATCATCCCGGACATCGTCGACTACGACCTGCCCGAGGCCGGCGGCTTCCACAACTGCGTGATCGTCTCGATCGACAAGAAGTACCCGAAGCACGCCCAGAAGACGATGCACGCGATCTGGGGCGCGCACATGATGTCGCTGACCAAGCTGATCATCGTGGTGGACGCGGACTGCGACGTGCACGACTACCAGGAGGTCGCCTGGCGGGCCTTCGGGAACGTCGACTACAGCCGCGACCTGACGGTCGTCGAGGGCCCGGTCGACCACCTCGACCACGCCTCCTACCAGCAGTTCTGGGGCGGCAAGGCGGGCATCGACGCGACCCGCAAGCTCCCCGAGGAGGGCTACACCCGCGACGGCGGCTGGCCCGAGATGGTCTCCTCGGACCCGGCCACGGCCGCTCTCGTGTCGCGTCGCTGGAAGGAGTACGGGCTGTGAGCACCGGAGTCGGTACGCTCGGCAACGGAGGACAGGGCGAATCTCCCCGCACCCGCGGGGGTGTGTCGGCCTTCCTGCGCCTGGTGATGATCGAGCACTCGGTCTTCGCCCTGCCCTTCGCCTACATCGCCGCGCTGACGGCCATGTTCCTCGCCGACAAGCGGGTGCACTGGGGCCAGCTGTTCGTCGTCACGGTCTGCATGGTCGGCCTGCGGACCTTCGCGATGGCCGCCAACCGGATCATCGACCGCGAGATCGACGCCCGGAACCCGCGCACCGCCGGGCGCGAACTCGTCACCGGCGCCGTCTCCCTGAAGACGGCGTACACCGGCTCGGCGGTCGCCCTGGTGGTGTTCCTGGGCGCCGCGGCCATGCTGAACCCGCTGTGCCTCGCGCTCGCGCCGGTGGCCGTCGTGCCGATGGTCGTCTACCCCTACGGCAAGCGGTTCACCGACTTCCCGCAGGCGATCCTCGGACTGGCGCAGGCGATGGGCCCGGTGGGCGCCTGGCTCGCGGTGACCGGCACCTGGTCCTGGGAGGCCGTCGTGCTCGGCGCGGCGGTCGGGATCTGGATCGGCGGGTTCGACCTCATCTACGCCTGCCAGGACGTGCAGTCCGACCGGCACGGCGGCGTGCGCTCGGTGCCGGCCCGCTTCGGCATCCCGGCGGCCATCCGGGGCGCCCGCGCCTGCCACCTCGTCACCACGGCCCTGCTGGCCTGGTTCGGCGTCCTCACCGGCGCCGGCGTCGCGTTCTGGATCGGCCTGGTCGTCGTGGCCGGCGCGTTCGTCTACGAGCACACCATCGTGCGGCCGAACGACCTGTCCAAGCTCAACCGCGCGTTCTTCCAGACCAACGGCTTCGTCGGCATCTCGCTGTTCTTCTTCGCCCTGGTGGACCTGGTCATCCGGGGGCTCGGGGTCTGACCGGCGGCCCCCGGGCGCGCTCAGCGGAACAGGGCCGCGTGGTCGGCGGCCCAGTTGCGCAGGCTGCGCGGCGGGCGGCCGGTGATGTCCTCGACCGTGCTGGTGACCGGCTCGGGGTCGCCGATGCGGGCGTGGATGAAGTCGAGGGCGCGGTCGACGATGGCCGGGGGCCAGCCGGCGGTGAGCATCCGCAGGCGGGCGGCGTCGCGGGGGAGCTCCTCCCAGCGGGCCGGGAGGCCGACCGCCTCGCCGATGATCCGGACCTGCTCCTCCTGGCTGGGGGACTCCGGGCCGGTGAGCACGTACCTGGCGCCCTCGTGGCCGTCCTCGGTGAGGGCCCGCACGGCGACGGCGGCGATGTCCCGCTCGTCGACCAGGTTGAGCCCGGCCCCGCCGCCGAAGCCGCGGACGGCGGCGTCGGTGCGGATCTCCTCGGCCCAGCGCAGGGTGTTGGCGGTGAAGCCGTGCGGGCGCAGGAAGGTGTACCGGACTCCGCTGCCGGCGATCAGGGCCTCGATCGCGGCGTCCGGCCGGCCCGGCGACTCGGAGCCCCGGCCGGGCACGTCCCGGACGGCGGCGGAGGAGAGGAAGACCACCTTGCGGACGTGCCGCGCCATCGCCGCGACGGCGGCCGCGGCGCCGTCGGCCGTCGGGTAGGGCCAGATCAGGAAGGCGGCGTCGGCGCCGGTGGCGGCGGCTTCCAGGCTGTCCGGGTCGAGCAGGTCGCCCTGGACGTACCTGGGCTGCCGGGCCAGGTCCGGGTGGCGGGTCAGCGCCCGGACGCGCACTCCGGAGGCGAGCAGCTGCAGGGTGACGTGCCGGCCGACGGTTCCGGTGGCGCCCACCACGAGTATGTCCGACGAGCCGTCAATTCGCTTCTGTGTCATGTCTCGACGGTATGCGGCGAAGATGAGACCCCCCATGCGCGCGGATCTCCGGTTCATGCGCGATCGTCTACCGTCGTGCGCCCTCCGGACCGGCGCCCCCGGCGCGGCCGCGGCCGGTCCCGCGCCTCTCGCGTATGGACGCGTGGAGGCGCACGGCGTCCGCCGCGCGCCTCCCGTGCGACTTCGAGCCCCTCGGCGCCGCCGCCGTCGGCCGACCGGTCAGGCCGACGCCCGGCGGGCGAAGGCCGGCGCGTGCTCCGGGCGCGGGCCGAGGGCGATCAGGCGGGACGGGATCTGCCGGAAGCCCGGCACGAAGCGGGCGAGCAGGACGAGCCGGGTGGGCGGGCCGACCCGGCGGCCGGCCAGGACCGGGGCGAACATCACCTCGTGCAGGAGCCGCTGCATGCGCTGGATCACCACCATCGGCAGCCACCGGCGCCGCTGCACCCGCGCGAGGTCGGCTTCGGTGACGCGCCCGCGCCGCAGCGGTTCGGCGAGCAGCGCGGCGGTGGCCACCGCGTCCTGGATGGCGAGGTTGATGCCCACCCCGCCGGCGGGGGACATCGCGTGGGCGGCGTCGCCGATCAGCAGGAGGCCGTCGGCGTACCAGCGGTGCAGCCGGTTGAGCCGGACGTCGAGCAGGTGGACGTCGTCCATGCCCGCCAGCTGGTCGACCCGGTCCGCGTACCGCGGCATCAGCCGGGCGATGCGGGCGCGGAAACGCTCGATCCCTTCGGCCCGCAGGCGTGCGTCGGAGCCCTTGGCGGTGAAGTAGGCGATCTGGAAGTAGTCCTCGCGGGTGAGGCTGATCGCCAGCTCGCCGCGCCCGAACGCGGGCGCGAGGTTCGGCGGGACACCCTGCTCCTCGGCGTGCCGGGGCAGCCGGAACCACCAGGTGTCGAACGGGACGGGGAACTCCTCGGGCACCAGCCCGGCCTCCCGGCGGAGCACCGAGTGCCGGCCGTCGGCGGCGACGGTGAGCGCGGCGCGGATCTCGCCCTCCTCGCCGTCCCGGGTGCGGTAGCGCACCCCGGCGACCCGGCCGCCCTCCCGGATCAGGCCGGTGGCCTCGGTGTTCATCCGGACGGTGAACGAGGGCTCCTGCTTCGCCTGCCGGAGGAGGAAGTCGAGCAGGTCCCACTGCGGGATCATCGCGATGTAGTTGTACGGCGCGGGCAGCTTCTCGAAGGCGCTCAGCGCGACGTCGCCCACTCCGGGCACCGGCACCACCATGTTGCCGAGCCGGCTCTGCGGCAGCTTCGCGAACTCGCGGCCGAGCCCGAGCTCGTCCATCAGCCGCACGGTGGACGCGTGGACGGTGTCGCCGCGGAAGTCGCGCAGGAAGTCACCGTGCTTCTCCAGCACGGTCACCTCGACGCCGGCCCGGGCCAGCATCAGGCCCAGCATCATGCCGGCCGGTCCGCCCCCGGAGATGACGACGCTCATGACAGTTCTCCCCTCAGTGCCTGGCTGGTCACTCTCTGCGTGGAACTCGCATAAACAGGCTCTCTGGAACCGTCTCAGGTGTCAAGTAGTACGATGCTCCACATGAAGGATCTGGTGGCCGCGGCGCTGGCGGCGGCGAAGGAGCGCGGCCAGGACGTCGCGGACGTCCCCCTGACGGCGATCGCGACGGCCGCCGGCGTCTCCCGCAGCACGCTGCTGCGCCGCCTCGGCGGCTCCCGGGGCGCCCTGGACGAGGCCGTCCGGCGGGCGGGCGTCGACCCGGGCGGGCGGCGCCCGGTGCGCGAGCGCGCGGTCGACGCGGCGGCCCGGCTGGTGGCCGAGCGCGGCCTGGGCGGGATCACCCTGGACGCCGTCGCGGACCGCGCGGGGTGTTCGCTGCCGAGCCTGCACGCCGTCTTCGAGGGGCGGGACGGCCTGCTCTCCGCCGTGTTCGAGGCGCACGGCCCGCTGCCCGACCTGGAGGCCCTCGCGGCCGATCCGCCCGAGCAGCTCGCGGACACCGTGCGGGCGCTCTACCGGCTGTACGCGGCGGCCCTGGAGCACGAGCCGCGGATCGTCCCCGCGGTCTTCGCGGACCTGTTCAGCCGTCCGGACGGCCCGGCCGCGCGGATGATGACCGCCCACCTGCCCCGGATGGTCGACGGCCTGGGCCGGCTGCTGCTGCCGCACGTCGAGGCCGGGCGGCTGCGGCCGCTCCCGATGCCGGTGCTGGTCCAGCTGCTGCTCGGCCCGGTGATCAACCACGTGCTGCTGCGGCCGGTCCTCGAACCCGCGCTCGGCGCCGGGCTGCCCTCGCTGGACGAGACCATCGAGCTGTTCACCGAGGCCTACCTGCGGGCGGTCGCGCTGCCCTGAGCTCCGGACCGCCCGTCCGGCGGCGAGAATCGGCCCCGGACGCAACCACCGGAGGACGGAGAAGGCCGTGATCGGCAAACTGCAGTGCCTGGTGCTCGACTGCCCGGAACCGGCCGTGCTGGCCCGCTTCTACGCGGGCCTGCTGGGCGGCGAGGTCGACCGGCCGGATCCGCGCTGGGCACTCGGCGACGGCTGGTCCACGCTGCACCTGGACGGCGGCGCGGTGCTCTGCTTCCAGCGCGTCGCCGACCACCGCCCGCCCCGCTGGCCGGATCCGGAGCACCCCCAGCAGGCGCACCTGGACGTCGACGTCGAGGACCTGGACGCCGCCGAGCGCGCGGTGCTCGCGCTCGGCGCCGTCCGTCTGCACGACGCCGGCGGCTGGCGGGTCTTCGCGGATCCGGCGGGGCATCCGGTGTGCCTGATCCGTGGCTGACGCATCGTCAATTCATTGACCTGTGTGCTCCATTGCGATGGATCAGGCGAGCGTCAGCCGGTCGCCCACGCGCAGCCGGCCCGGCGCGGCGACCTCCGCGAGCGCGTCGAGCCGGCCGTCGTGGGCGGCCACGACGGCCTTGAGCAGCTCCGGCGCGTGCGGGAGCCCCGGCTGGGCGGCGGAGGTCATGGCGCAGCGCTCGCTGGAGCGGACGAAGGCGAGCCGGGCGCCGTCCGGGGCTTCGGTGCGGCCCTCGCGGCCGAACCAGGTGTCCTCGACGAACGGCGGGGTGCCGGGCGGGGTGCGCAGCACGATGTTGGGCCGGAACCGGCGTTCGTCGACGACGGTGAGCGGGGCGGCCTCGCGGGCCCAGTCGAGGGTGGCGGTGGTGATCACGCTCACCGGCAGCTGGTCGAAGTGCGAGACGGCGTCCTCGCGGGCGAGTTCGACGTCCTCGCGCTGGAGGTAGGCGCGCAGGAAGGCGGTCGGGTCGGCGACCGGGCGCCCGAGCGGGTCGAACAGCTCGGGGCCGTCGAGCCGGTGGCCGAGTCTGGAGGAGAGCCGGAGCAGGCCGTCCATCCGCCGGAAGCGGCGGGTGTTCTTGCCCGAGCCGAACCTGCCGGCCGCGTCGCGGACGGCGTAGAGGCGGTCGCCGGCCAGGCCGCGCCGCTCCACCTCGACGGAGTCGAGCCGCTCGCCGCCGGTGGACTTCACGGGGTAGCGCCAGAGTCGCTCGATCACTCCGATGATCTCTGCCATGGGCGGACAGCGTACCGGCGGGTCCGGGGGATGGTCTAGACCAAGTCTGGCTGGGCAGTTGGCCGGAACCGGACGCTCCCGGACCGGCCCGGAAAAGGGCGCGGGCGCGACCGTTCCCGCGCCCACCGGGGTCACCCCAGCCGGGCCACCGCCCGGACCGGTGCGCCGTCCGCCGCGACCAGCCGCAGCGGGAACAGTGAGACCTCCACCGGCAGTCCGGCCTCCTGGGCGTCCAGCAGGGCCCGCAGGTCGGTCAGGTTCTCCGCGATCACCCCACCGCCGGGCGCCCCCAGCAGCACCCGGTGCGCGGCCAGGGTCGGCTCGTCGGCGGCCGGGTGGTCGTGCTCGTCGGTGAGGTCGGCGAGCAGCGCGGCCACCGCCGGGTCGCCCGGCCCCGGGTCGGGGGTGGGGTCGACGCTCAGCGCGTCCACGCCGACCGTGCGGACCCCGGCCGCGACGATCGCCTCGGCCGCGTCGGGGGTCAGGCTCGGGTGCGCGAAGTACGCGTCGGTGGCCCAGTGCCGCGCCCAGCCGGTGGCCAGCAGCAGGACGGTCCCCTCGCCCGCCCGCTCCAGCGCGGGCGCGAGCAGCTCGGGCGTGACGGCCGCCCGGGGCTCCAGCCCGCGCAGGTCGGCGACCACCGCGGGGCCCGTGAAGCGCTCCAGCGGGAGCCCGTCGAGCGTCGGCCAGGTCACGTCCACGTGGTACGGGGCGTCCACGTGCGTCCCGGACTGCGAACCGAGGTGCAGGGCCAGCACGTTCACCCCGGCGGTCGCGGTGGTGAGCGCGGGCTCCAGCACGACCGCCGGATCGCCGGGGTAGACCGGCATCGCGGTGGTCACCTGGTGGGTGAGGTCGACGAGGGTCGCTGCCATGGCCTCATCCTCGCAGGGGGACGCGCGGATGCGGCCACGCCGGGTGGGGCCGGATAGAAATGGCCCATGGGAACAGTGAAGCGTCAACCGTGGGTGGTCGGGGTCTCGGGTGCGTCCGGGACGCCGTACGCCGCGTCCGTGATCCGTGCGCTGCTCGCGGCCGGGGAGTCCGTCGACCTGGTCGTCAGCCGGGCCGCCCGGCTCACCATCCTGGACGAGACCGGCATCTCCTTCCGGGACGCCCACTGGCGCACCGACCTCGCCGAGTGGCTGGGCGGTGACGAGGGCCTGGACGACGTCCGCTACTGGTCCGCGGGGGACTTCGCGGCCGGCCCGTCCAGCGGCTCCTACCCGGCCAAGGGCATGCTGGTCGTCCCCGCGACCACCGGCGCGGTGGCCGGGATCGCGCTCGGCCTGAGCAAGGACCTGCTCCAGCGGGTGGCCAGCGTCACCCTCAAGGAGCGCCGCCCGCTGGTCGTGTGCGTCCGCGAGACGCCACTCAACGGGGTGACGTTGAAGCACTTGGTGGAACTGGACGCGCAGGGCGCGGTCGTGCTCCCCGCGTCGCCCGGTTTCTACGCGGGCGGCTCCACCGTGCGCGAACTCGTCGATTTCGTCGCCGGCCGGGTGCTGGACGCCGTCGGCGTGCCGCATTCCCTGTACCTGCGCTGGGAAGGGGAGTTGGGCGCGGCGGCGCGCCGGAGCGGCGGCGGCGCACCGGCGACGGCTGAGGGGGAGTGAGGAAGCCGGGGCCGGGAGAGTATGTTCTCTGCGATATCCGGGTTGGTCCCTGCACGGCGCCTTTGAATCCGGATAATGATCTGTGGGTCTGGTGAGGTTCGGAAGGACGCGGACGGTATATGGACACGGTGGACAGACAGCTCATCCAGGCGCTCCGGGAGAACGGCCGTGCGTCCTACGCCGAGCTGGGCCGGTTGGTCGGACTCTCCGGCCCGAGCGTCACGGACCGCATCAACCGCCTGGAGCAGGCCGGTGTCATCACCGGCTACCGCGCGACGGTCAACCCGGCCTCGCTCGGCTTCGGCGTCACGGCCCTGATCGGTCTCCAGCTGACCGACGCGGCCGACCACGAGGACGTCGCGTTCCGGCTGAAGGACCTCAACGAGGTCGAGGACTGCTGGTTCATCGCGGGTGACGACTCCTACATGCTCAAGGTCCGGGTGGCCGACGTGGCCGGTCTGGAGTCGGTGGTGAAGCGGATCTCGGGCACGAAGGGCGTGGCCCGCACCCGCACCACCGTCGTACTCTCCACCAAGTGGGAGAACCGGGTGAGCGATCTCCCTCCCGAAGGAGAGTGACGTCATGGCACTGGTCGGTCTGGAGGAGCTGCACGCGGCCCGGGAGCGGATCGCGGGGGTCGCGGTGCGCACCCCGCTGGTCCCCGCCCCCTGGGCGGCCGAGGGCGAGCGCCGCCTCTGGCTGAAGCCGGAGAACCTCCAGCCGACCGGTGCCTTCAAGACCCGCGGCGCCTACAACCGGCTGGCCGTGCTCACCGACGACGAGCGGGCCCGCGGGGTGGTCGCGCAGTCGAGCGGCAACCACGCGCAGGCGGTCGCGTACGCGGCCGGGCTGCTGGGGATCAAGGCCGTCATCGTCATGCCTGACACCTCGCCCGCCGTCAAGGTGGAGGCCACCCGCGGGTTCGGCGCCGAGGTGATCCTCGTGCCGCCGGGGGAGCGGGACAGCCTGCCCGGCGAACTGGCCGAGCGGCACGGCTACGTGTGGGTGCCGCCGTACGACGACCCGTACATCATCGCGGGCCAGGGCACGGTCGGCCTGGAGATCGCCGAGGACGCCCCGGCCGGACTGGACACCGTCCTGGTGCCGGTCAGCGGCGGCGGCCTGATCGGCGGGACGGCGGCCGCGCTCAAGCTCACCCGTCCGGAGATCCGGGTGGTCGGCGTCGAGCCGGAGCTCGCGGCGGACGCGCGGGAGAGCCTGCGCACCGGCCGCCGGGTCGAGTGGCCGGTCGCCGACACCTACCGCACCATCGCGGACGGCCTGCGCACCCCGTCCGTCGGGGTGCTCCCGTACGAGCACCTGACCGCCTACGTGGACGACATCGTCACCGTCACGGAGGACGAGATCCGGGCCACCGTCGCCCTGCTCGCCCGCCGCGGCCGCCTCGTCGCCGAACCCTCCGGCGCGGTCGCCCCGGCCGCCTACTTCCACCGCGCGGAGCAGACCGGCGGCCGGTCGGTCGCGGCCGTCGTGAGCGGCGGGAACATCGAACCGGCACTGCTCGCGGAGCTGCTCTCGGCATAGGCGTACGCTCGTTCCGGCAAGGAATCGAAGTCGGAGGAGGCGGGTCACCGCATGGACGCAGGGCTCAAGCGCGAGCTGGAGGCGAAGGTCTACGCGGGTGAGCGGCTGACCCGCGAGGACGGGATCGCGCTCTACGAGAGCGACGACCTGGCCTGGCTGGGCGGCCTGGCGCACCACGTGCGGACGCGGAAGAACGGCGACGTCGTCCACTTCAACGTCAACCGCCACCTCAACATGACCAACGTGTGCAGCGCGTCCTGCGCCTACTGCTCGTTCCAGCGCAAGCCGGGCGAGAAGGACGCGTACACGATGCGCATCGAGGAGGCCGTCCGCCTCGCCAAGGCGATGGAGGTCGAGTCCCTCACCGAGCTGCACATCGTCAACGGCCTGCACCCGACCCTGCCCTGGCGCTACTACCCGCGCTCGCTGCGGGAGCTGAAGGCGGCCCTGCCGAACGTCTCGCTGAAGGCCTTCACCGCCACCGAGATCCACTGGTTCGAGAAGATCAGCGGCCTGTCCGCGGACGAGATCCTCGACGAGCTGATCGACGCCGGCCTGGAGTCGCTGACCGGCGGCGGCGCGGAGATCTTCGACTGGGAGGTCCGCCGGCACATCGTCGACCACGACACCCACTGGGAGGACTGGTCGCGGATCCACCGGCTGGCGCACTCCAAGGGCCTCAAGACGCCCTGCACCATGCTGTACGGCCACATCGAGGAGCCCCGCCACCGCGTCGACCACGTGCTGCGGCTGCGCGAGCTGCAGGACGAGACCGGCGGCTTCCAGGTCTTCATCCCGCTGCGCTACCAGCACGACTTCCACGACTCCAAGGACGGCGTCGTGCGCAACCGCCTGATGGCGCGCACCGAGATGGCCACCGGCGCCGAGGCGCTGAAGACCTTCGCCGTGTCCCGGCTGCTCTTCGACAACGTCCCGCACGTCAAGGTCTTCTGGGTGATGCACGGCGTCACCACCGCCCAGCTGGCGCTCAGCCACGGCGCGGACGACATGGACGGCTCGGTGGTCGAGTACAAGATCACCCACGACGCGGACAACTTCGGCACCCCGAACAAGCTCGGCCGCGACGACCTGCTCGGCCTGATCCGCGACGCCGGCTTCCGCCCGGTCGAGCGCAACACCCGCTACGAGGTCATCCGCGAGTACGAGGGCCCCGACCTGACGCTCCGCGAGACCCCGCAGGCGATGCGCCTCTGAGCTGCGCCCGTCGCGCTCCCACCTGCACGTTCCCGTCCCCCGGGCCGCACCGCCGGCCCGGGGGACGGGCGTCTTCACAGCTCCCGTACAACGCCCCGGGTTTACCAACGGGTACGCCGTTTGGCAGGATCGGCCCCATGTCCGGTTCACATCGCGCCACCGCGTACCCGCCGTACGAGCCGATGCAGGAGCCGGCGCACGGCGTGCCGCAGCAGCCGCACGAGCCGTCGTACGGCTCCTACGAGCCGTACCAGGAGCCCGTCCACGAGGCCCCGTACGGCCAGTACCAGCCGTACGCGCAGCCGGCTGACGGGTACTTCGCCGCGTACGACGAATCGTTCCAGCCGTACGCGCAGGCACCGGAGGCCTACGAGGCTCCGGAGCCGCTGTACGAGCCCGAGCCGCTGTACGAGGCGGCGTCGTCGCTTTACGAGCCCGAGCCGCTTTACACGCCCGAGTCGCTTTACACGCCCGAGCCGCTGTACGCGCCGGAGCCGCCGTACGAGCCCGAGCCGGTCTACCTGTCCGAGCCCGCGCCGCAGGCCGCCGTCACCCCCGCCGTGGGCGCCAGGACGGCCGCCCGGGGCCGCCGCCGCAAGGCGAAGAAGAAGAGTCACGGCAAGGCCGTGATGGCCGGCACTGCGCTGCTGGTCGCGGCCGCCGCGGGCTGGTACACCGTCGGCCAGGACACCGCCAAGCCCGGCGTCACCACCGCCGACGGCCCCGGCCCGGAGGGCGTCAGCACGCCCGACCGGCCCGCCCCGGCCGCCGCCGCCCAGGCCGCCGCGGACCGGCAGAACCAGGCCGCCGTGGCCGGCCGGAGCGAGACCCGCGACGACGGCTCGGTGGCCGCGATACCCGGCCTCGGCGCGTCCTTCACGGCCCGGATACCCGCGCAGACCAACCAGGTCGTGGTGGCCACCGGCCAGGGCAAGGACACCGACAAGAACAGCGTCACGCTGTGGACCCGGACCCCGGAGGGCCGCTGGCTGCCCGGCGAGACCTGGCAGGGCCACAACGGCAAGAACGGCTGGACCACCGGCCACAACGAGGGCGACCTGCGCAGCCCGATCGGCGTCTTCTCGCTGACCGACGCCGGCGGCCGCAACGCCGACCCCGGCAGCAAGCTCCCGTACGACAAGGACCCGAGCTTCGTGGTCTCCGGGACGGGCTTCTTCGGCGACCAGCTGGCCGGCTCCTTCGACTACGTCGTGGCGATCAACTACAACCGGGTCCCCGGCTCCTCCCCGCTCGACCCGCGCCGTCCCGACGGCAAGTCCAAGGGCGGCGGCATCTGGCTCCACGTCGACCACGACGGCCCCACCCACGGCTGCGTCTCCATCCCCGAGGACAAGATGGCGCAGCTCATCCGCACCCTGGATCCGGCCGCCCACCCGGTCATCGTGATGGGCGACGCGACCTCGCTGGCGGCCTGACCCGGGACCGGACGATCCGGCCGCGGGCCAAGCGGAACCCCAAGTGCCGCAACGCCCCTTGTCGGCTACCTACAGTTCACGGGGGCGGATCCTGTAGCCGATGGTGCCCGGCTGACCAGCGGGTAACCCGGTTGCATGGCAGCATGAGCGGTTCGCGCATCGTGGCACTCGGTCACTACCAGCCCCCCAAGGTCCTCTCCAACGATGACCTGGCCACGCTCGTCGACACGACCGACGAGTGGATCCGTGCCCGGGTGGGGATCAGGACCCGGCACATCGCCGAGGGCGAGACCCTGGTCGACATGGCCACCGAGGCGGCCCAGAAGGCGCTGGCCCGCAGCGGCCGCACCGCCGACGAGATCGACCTCGTCGTGGTCGCCACCTGCACCGCCGTCGAGCGCAGCCCCAACACGGCCGCCGCCGTGGCCGCCCGGCTCGGCGTCCGGGCGCCCGCCGCCTACGACATCAACACGGTCTGCTCCGGCTTCTCGTACGCGCTGGCCACCGCCGACCACGCGATCCGGGCCGGCGCGGCCCGCCGGGCGCTGGTGATCGGCGCCGAGCGGATGTCCGACACCCTCGACTGGACCGACCGCTCGACCTGCGTGATCTTCGGCGACGGCGCCGGCGCCGCGGTCGTCGAGGCCCAGGAGGACGGCGCCGAGCCGGGCATCGGCCCGGTGGTCTGGGGCTCGGAGCCGGAGAAGGGCGACGCCGTGGTGATCACCGGCTGGGACCCGGTGATCAGCCAGCAGGGCCAGTCGGTCTTCCGCTGGGCCACCACCCAGCTCGCCCCGCTCGCCCGGCAGGCCTGCGAGCGGGCCGGGATCGACCCGTCCGAGCTGAAGGGCTTCGTGCCGCACCAGGCGAACCTGCGGATCATCGACGCGATCGCCAACAAGCTCGGCGTCACCGACGCGGTGGTGGCCAGGGACGTCGTGGAGTCCGGCAACACCTCGGCCGCGTCGATCCCGCTGGCCTTCTCCAAGCTGGTCGAGCGCGGCGAGCTGTCGCCCGGCGACCCGGTCCTGCTGTTCGGCTTCGGCGGCGGCCTGGCCTACGCCGGCCAGGTGGTCCGCTGCCCCTGAGGCGGCCCCGGCGCCGTCCCGGCGCCTGACGCGGAACATGCCGGTGGGCGGGCACCCTGTGTGAGGGGTGCCCGCCCACCGGCATGTCTGGCCCTGGCGCGCTGCGGTACGTCGGCGGACCTCCCCCGAGGACACGGCCGCCGTCCGTCGTTCCCCGGACAGGAGGCCGGGGCTGCGCGCGGGCGGATGGTCGGATGAGCGGATGGTCTACTTGGGCGCCTTCTTGCCGGTGACGCCCAGGTACACCAGGGGAGCGAGGTTGGGCTTGAGGTCCTTGACCTTGACGCCCCAGGAGGTGAAGGCCTTCTGGTGCTCGGCCGCCGAGGCGAGCAGCGAGACCAGGGCCCCGGAGACGGCGTTGGGATCGAGTGACTTGTCGGCCTGTCCCTTCGCCTGGAGTTCCCGGACGGCATCCGCGAGCGGCTTGGCGACCGCGTTGAGGACGGTCATGCGGATCTTGAAGAACCGCTTGTCCCCTTCGGCGGCACCGAGCGTGACCACTCGGAGAATGGCGTCGTTCTTGCGCCAGAAGGCGAGGAATCCGTCGACCAGTTCTTCCGAAGTGGTCGGTCCGGACTTCCCTGCCCAGGACTTTCCGGCCACCAGCTCTTTGAGGGTGTCGGCGTCCTTGGCCATTTCCTCGGCGATTTCGAGGACAGCGCCCTCGACATCCGGGAAGTACTGGTAGAAGGTCGCGGGGGAGGTACCCGCCATACGGGCGACGTCGATGACCTTGACGTCCCGATAGGGCGACGTGCTGAGCATCTCGCGGAGGCAGTCGAGCAGCTTCTGCCGCGTCTCCTGTCCGCGTCGCCCGGCGACGCGACCGTCGACGGTGCGAACTTGTCCTGTCATGCCGTCAGCTTACCGTGGCACGATCTTGGCGCGATTCGGTGATGCGACTATTACTCCGCTCGGGGGTTCCTATAGGGGCATGAACCACTTCGGACGGATATTCACCGCGTCCCGATGTAGCCCCCCCGTGTGCTTTCGATCTCACAGCGTGACGGCGAGTCCGCTGAGGGGTGGTCGGGTGACAGAGCGTGACGGAAACCCGGCGTGGCCGACGTGCGGTCGGTGAGCCCGTCGGACGGCCCGGGCGCAAGCCCCCGCCGGAGCGGGCGTCAGAATCCGGCCGTTCCGCGACCACTGACCTGGCGGTGCCGTCCGTGCGGCCCCCGGCGCTCCTGGGCGGGGGAGGTTGGAGATGGGCCGGGCGGCCATGGAGAATCGGGTCCGGCACCACGCGGCGGGTGCCTGGACGGGGAGGTGGCAGCGGAGTGGACCAGCTGACGGCGCACGATCCGAGGCGGATCGGGCCCTTCGAGGTGCTGGGGCGGCTCGGCGCGGGCGGGATGGGCCTGGTCTACCTGGCACGTTCCGCCTCCGGCCGGCGCGTGGCCATCAAGACCGTCCGGGGGGAGCTGGCCGAGGACGAGCTGTTCCGGGTCCGCTTCGCGCGGGAGATCGCCGCGGCCAAGACGGTCGGCGGCTTCTACACGGCGGCCGTCGTGGACGCCGACGCCGACGCGCGCGTGCCCTGGCTGGCGACCGCCTACATCCCGGCGCCCTCCCTGGAGGACCTGGTCGAGGAGTGCGGCCCGCTGCCGGTGGACGCCACCCGCTGGCTGGTCGCCGGCATCGCCGAGGCGCTGCAGTCCATCCACGCCGCCGGGCTGATCCACCGCGACCTGAAGCCCTCGAACGTCCTGGTGGTCGAGGACGGCCCGAAGGTGATCGACTTCGGCATCGCCGCCGGGGTGTCCAGCACCCGGCTCACCATGACCAACGTCGCGGTCGGCACCCCCGCCTACATGTCGCCCGAGCAGGCCCGCGACAGCCGGACCGTCCAGGGCGCCAGCGACATCTTCTCGCTCGGCTCGCTGATGGTCTTCTGCGCCACCGGGCACCCGCCCTTCCGCGGCTCGAACCCGGTCGAGACGGTGTTCCAGCTCCTGCGCGAGCAGCCCGACTACTCGGGGATGCCGGTCGAGCTGATGGACCTGGTCCGCGCCTGCATGCGGCCCTCGCCCGAGCACCGGCCCACCCCGGCGCAGATCCAGACCGAACTGGCCCCGCACCTGTTCTCCCGGGACGACGCCTCCGGCGAGGCCGGGGACTGGCTCCCGGCCAACGCGCTGGAGCTGATCGAGCGCAAGCGCGGCCGGCGCCAGCCCGCCGCGCCGCCCGCACCCCCGGCACCTCCCGCGCCGCCCGTGACCCCGCAGGGCGCCGGGCCGCTGCACCCGGCCGAGGCGCCGGCCCCCGTCCCGCCGGGGCCCGTCCCGCACCAGAACGTGCCGACGCAGCGTCCCGGCGTCGAGGACCCGCGCACCCAGCACCCGGGCGGCCACGCCCCGCCGCCGCTCGGTCCGGTGCACGTCCGGCCGGGCCAGGCGTCCGAGGCCGAGATCGCCACCGAGAAGATCCGCTCGCCCAACAAGCACCGGGCGCCCACCGACGGCGGCGGCGCCGAGGTGCGGCTGCCCGGCGCGTCCGTGCGGATAGGCCCCGGTCCGCGGGCCGAGCACGAGCAGACCGGCCCCGGTGCCACGCCGGCCGAGACCGAGTGGGTGCGCCGGGCGACCCCGCCGCCGGCCCGGACGCCCCTCCCGGCGCCCGTCCAGCCCCCGGCTCCGGCGCCGCGCTGGCGGCCCTGGCGGTTCCGGATGTCCAACGACGTCTGGGGCACCCCGGTGGTCGCCGACGGCACCCTGTTCGTCTCCAGCTTCGAGGTGCACGCGCTGGACATCGCCTCCGGCCAGCGCCGCTACAAGACCCGGGACGTGGCCTGGGCGCTCGCCGTGGACGCCGGCCGGGTGCACGCGGCCGACGGACCGCACCTGTACACCGTGGACGTCGCGGACGGCACCGAGCGCTGGCGCACCTCGCTGGACGGCTGGGTCTACTCGCTGTCCGCCGCCGACGGCGTGCTGTGCTGCGGCGTGCGCGGCGGCGGCGTCCAGCTGCGTTCGGCCGCCACCGGCGCCGAGCTGTGGCGCGCCGACGACGCCCAGCAGGACTACGAGAACCCGCAGTCCGGGCCCGTCCTGGTGGCCGGCGCCGCGTACTACTACGGCGCCGGGCGGCTGCGCTGCGTCGACCCGCGCGGCGCGGGCCTGCGCTGGTCCTTCCCGGTCGGCGAGGACGTCCCGTCGCACCCCGTCGAGCGCGGCGGCGTGCTGTACGTGACGGCCGGCACCCGGGTGTACGCCCTGGACGCGGCGAGCGGCGCCGAGCGGTGGCGCTTCGAGGCGCCGGTGGTGCTCTTCACCCCGCCCGCGCTGGACGCGGACGCCGTCTACGTCGCCGACTACCTGGGCACCGTGTACGCGCTCGACGCGGCCACCGGCCGGGACCGCTGGCGCGGTGCCACGGGCGGCCGCCAGGGCGCCGAGCCGGTCGTGGTCGGCGAGGGCATGGTGCTGGTCGGCAGCGGCGAGGTGCTGTACGCCTTCGAGGCGGCCACCGGCCGGGAGCGCTGGCGCTACACCGCGCGCGGCGAGATCGTCGGCTCCCCGGCGGTCGCGGACGGCCTGGTCCACCTCGGCAGCCGGGACCACTCGCTGCACACGGTGGACCTGGCGAGCGGTCAGCTGCGCTGGGAGCTCGGCACCAAGGGCGAGCTGACCGGCTCCCCGGTGGCGGTCGGCGGCCGGGTGTTCGTCGGCTCCAAGGACCGCTGCGTGTACGCGCTGGACGCCTTCTACGGCACGGCGGTGCCCGCCCGCTAACGCTTGTCGCGGGCCTCCGGGTGGTGGTGGCACCAGCCCTCCCACGCGGAGGCGACCATCTCGGCGACGTCGTACCGGGCGTGCCAGCCCAGCTCGCGGCCGATCAGGTCGGCGGAGGCCACCACCCGGGCCGGGTCGCCGGGGCGGCGCGGGGTCACCTCCGGGGTGGTGTCCCGCCCGGTGACCTCGCCGATCAGGGCGAGCATCTCGTGGACGCTGACGCCCTCGCCGCGGCCGATGTTGAGCACCAGCGCGGTGCCGCCCGGCGGGTCGGCGGCGAGCCGGCGGGCGGCCGCGACGTGGGCCGACGCGACGTCGGCCACGTGGATGTAGTCGCGCACGCAGGTGCCGTCCGGGGTGGGGTAGTCCGCGCCGAAGACGCGCGGCGCCCGGCCGGTGGTGAGGCGCTCGAAGACCATCGGGACGAGGTTGAAGACCCCGGTGTCGGCCAGCTCCGGCGCGCCGGAGCCGGCCACGTTGAAGTACCGCAGCGAGATCGTCGACATGCCGTGCGCCCGCCCGGCGGCGGCGACCAGCCACTCGCCGGCCAGCTTGGTCTCGCCGTACGGGTTCATCGGCGCGCAGGGGGTGGCCTCGGTGACCAGGTCGACGTCCGGCATGCCGTAGACGGCGGCCGAGGAGGAGAACAGGAAGCGCCGCACGCCCTCGTCGGCGGCGGCCTCCAGGACGGTCTGCAGGCCGAGCATGTTCTCGCGGTAGTAGAGGAACGGGCGCTCGACCGACTCGCCCACCTGCTTCTTCGCGGCGAAGTGCAGGATCCCCGTCACCGCGTGCTCGCGGATGGCGGCGGACACGACGGCGCGGTCCAGCGTGGAGCCCTTGACGAGCGCGACGTCGGCCGGCAGCCGGCTCGGATCGCCGGTGCTGAGGTCGTCCAGGACGGCCACGCTCTCGCCCGCGTCGAGCAGCTGACGGACCACGTGCCCGCCGATGTATCCGGCACCGCCAGTGATCAACCAGGTCATGCTCCGATCCTAGGCCGTCCCGTTTTGACCGGTGTGGCCGGGCGAGTCCAGCCAGCAATTCGGACAAATCGGTGAAATGCTGACAAAGATTTCTGTGCTCTCGGCCTGGTGACGAATCGGAGGCAGCCAAGGTGAGCCGAAAGAAGGAACACAACCGTCCCCTCCCGGCCGGTCCGCGGCCTACCGGCCCCAAGGCGTTCCGCGGGTGGCTGCGCGCCCCCGGTGCGGTCGCCGTCCTGACGGCCGCCGCGCTGGCGCTGACCGGGTGCAGCAGCGGTTCGTCGTCGGCCAAGTCCTCGGCCACGGGCCAGGCCTCGTCCTCCGCGGCCCCGTCACCGGCCGCGTCGGGCTCCTCGGCCCCGCCCATGACCGGCAACCAGCTCCAGGACGCCTACCAGAAGGTCATCGCCGACGTCCTGCCGTCTGTGGTGCAGATCACCACCGGCGACAGCCTCGGCTCGGGGATCGTCTACGACGACAAGGGCGACATCGTCACCAACGCCCACGTGGTCGGGTCCGCCACCACCTTCACCGTCACCCTGGCCAACAGCACCAAGTCCCTGGACGCCGCTCTCGTCGGCAGCTACCCCGACTCCGACCTCGCGGTGATCAAGCTGAGCAGCCCGCCGAGCGGCCTCAAGCCCGCCACCTTCGGGGACTCGGGCAAGGTCCAGCTGGGCCAGATCACGCTCGCCATGGGCAGCCCGCTCGGGCTCTCCAGCAGCGTCACCCAGGGCATCGTCTCGGCCACCGGGCGGACCGTCTCCGAGCCCAGGGGCGGCGGATCGCCGGGCGCGACGATCGGCAACATGGTGCAGACCTCGGCCGCGATCAACCCGGGCAACAGCGGCGGCGCGCTGGTCAACCTGGACAGCCAGGTGATCGGCATCAACACCCTCGCGGCCACCGAGCCGCAGGCCAACGGCGCTGCTGCGCCCGGCATCGGCTTCGCGATCCCGGCGTCCACCATCACCAACATCACCGACCAGCTGATCAAGCAGGGCAAGGTGACCAACTCCGGCCGGGCCGCGCTCGGCGTCACCGCCCGGACCAGCTTCAACCAGCAGTTCCAGCCGGCCGGCGCGGTGATCGTCTCGGTCACCGCGGGCGGCCCGGCCGCCTCGGCGGGGCTCCAGCCCGGGGACGTCATCACCAAGATCGGCGACGCCGCGGTCGACTCGCTGAACGCCCTGACCACGGCCCTCGCCTCGCTCACGCCGGGCAGCAAGGCCACCGTGACGTACACCCGGGACGGCAAGGCGCAGACCGCCGACGTCACCCTCGGCACGCTGGAGACGACCTCCTAGGGCCGCACCGGCCCCCCGGACCCCGGTACGGCCACCGGCCGGGCCGCACGACCGCGCAAGGGTTCCGCGGTCCGGCCGCGCCGCACCGGAGCGGCGCCGGCGCCCCGTCACTGCCTCGGCGGGGCGCCGGCGCCTTCGTGTGCCCGGGTGTTCAGTGGCGGGCGGCCCGGGTGTGCCAGGGCAGCTCGACGGTGACGGTGGTCGGGCCGCCCTCCGGGCTCTCCACCAGGAACACCCCGTCCACCGCCTGGACCCGCTCGGCCAGCCCGGCCAGGCCGCCGCCCGGGTAGGCGGTCGCGCCGCCCCGGCCGTCGTCCTGGACCAGCAGCATCAGCTGGTCGTCGGAGCGCCAGACCTCCACCGAGGCGCTCCGCGCGCCGGAGTGCTTGGAGACGTTCGTCAGGAGCTCGCTGACCGTGAAGTAGGCGATGCCCTCGACCGCCGAATCCGGGCGCTCGGCCACGCCGTCGGGGCCGCGCAGCTCGACGTTCACCCGGACTCCGCCGGGGACGGTGCAGCGGGCGGCCACCGAGGACAGCGCCGCGTCCAGGCCGCGGTCGGTGAGCACCGCCGGGTGGATGCCGCGGGCCAGGTCGCGCAGCTCCTTCAGGGCCAGCTTCACCTCGCCGTGCGCGTTGTCGACCATCGACGCCGCGGCGGCCATGTCCGCCGGGGTCTCCACCTCGCGCAGCCGCTCCTTGGCCATGCCGAGGTCCATCGCCAGCGCGACCAGGCGGGCCTGGGCGCCGTCGTGCAGGTCGCGCTCGATCCGGCGCAGGTCGGCGGCGGCGGTGTCGACCACCGTGCCGCGGTCCTCCTCCAGCTCGCGCACCCGCTCGGACAGGGCGCCGGGGAACAGCAGCGCCTCGACCAGGATCCGGTCCACCGCCGCCTCGGCGCGGATCACCCACGGCAGCACCGGCCACAGCACGACGACGCTGACCAGGGTGACGGTGAAGCTCAGGATGCCCCACGGCAGCAGCAGTACGTTGTACAGCGCCGAGCGCCAGTTCAGCAGGTCGGTCAGGTTGGCGATGGCGAAGCCGGTGACGCCCGGGCGGCGCCGGACCACCGGCTCCGGCTCGCTGATCTCCGAACCGTGCGCCGACCGCGCCCGGCGCCGGGCCAGCGCGCCCAGACCGCGGCAGCCGGCCAGCCCGGCGGCCAGCACCGGCAGGCCGATCACCGTCACGGACAGCCCGAGGCCGACCGACAGCATCACCGCCGCGAAGACGAACCCGCCGATGCCCAGTGGCAGGTTCAGCATCAACTGCCCGGCCTGTCGCCACATCCGGGCGCCGTACAGCGGGCCGCGCTCCATCCGCGCGTCCTGCTCCTTGACGGCCGCCACGGCGCGCCGGGTCAGGGGCTTCATCAGGATCCACCCTCCCTCTCGCTCTAGTGGTCCAAGCTTCCCGAACACGGGGCGGGTGGTGCCATGGGGGTGATACATCTCCTGGGCCGGGGGTTATCCCCACCCCTGCCGGCCCCTTCCCGTCCCTCTCCGGACGGCTCCGGGCGGTACGGGGGTGTCCACCGGTTGTCCACGTGATGTCTTGCGGAGCGGGCTGGGTTCGGGTGGAGCGGAGCCGTCCCCTTAGACTCACGCATTGGCCATGGTTATGACCGTGTAAAGAAGCGACGTAGAACTGCCTTGAGGGGCGGTTCACGGCCGAGTGGAGGGCGAAGGCATGGAGTGGCGGCAAGCGGCTGCCGTCGCGGCCGACCCGGCGGTCGGCAGCGGCTACTTCGACGCGTACGCCGCGATGGGACTGCTCGCCGTCATCGGCGTGCTGTTCGTGACCGTCGCGTTCACCGCCAACCGGCTGCTGCGTCCGGTGGTGTACTCGCCGGAGAAGCTCCTGGCCTACGAGTGCGGCGTGGACCCGGTGGGCGAGGACTGGGCGCACACCCAGATCCGCTACTACGTGTACGCCTTCCTGTACGTGATCTTCGCGGTCGACGCGATCTACCTGTTCCCGTGGGCGACCGTGTTCGCCACCGCCGGGTACGGGGCCGGGACGCTGATCGAGATGTTCCTCTTCATCGGCTTCCTCGCGGTCGGGCTGCTCTACGCCTGGAAGAAGGGCGTTCTGGAATGGACATGACGCACAACCACTCGCACGCCGCGCCGGGCGGACCGGTCGCGCTCGGCCTCCCGGACCCGTCGCGCCCCGGCGCCGTCGAGCGCCGGAGCATCGGCCCGCTGGCCCGGCTCGCGCCGGACCCGGTCAAGGTCGTGCTCAACTGGGGCCGCCGCTACAGCCTCTGGTGCTTCAACTTCGGGCTGGCCTGCTGCGCGATCGAGTTCATCGCGGCGTCCATGGCCAAGCACGACTTCATCCGGATGGGTGTCATCCCGTTCGCGCCCGGCCCCCGACAGGCCGATCTGATGATCGTCTCGGGGACGGTGACGGACAAGATGGCGCCCGCCGTCAAGCGCCTCTACGAGCAGATGCCCGAGCCGAAGTACGTCATCTCCTTCGGCGCCTGCTCCAACTCCGGCGGTCCGTACTGGGACTCGTACTCGGTGACCAAGGGCGTCGACCAGATCATCCCGGTCGACGTCTACGTGCCCGGCTGCCCGCCGCGGCCCGAGGCGCTGCTCCAGGGCATCCTCAAGCTGCAGGAGAAGATCGCCGCCGAGTCGCTGCCCGCCCGCTACGCCGCGCCCGCGTCGGCGCTGCGGCGTCCGCTGGTGGCGGGGCCCGCGGGCTCTGCGGGGTCTTCGGGCTCCGCGGAGCCTTCGGGGTCTTCGGGCTCTTCGGCAGAGGGAGGGGTCTCGTGACCACGGCAGAGCAGTACGCGGCGTCGGTCGGGGAGTGGGCGACCGGCGCCGAGGCGTACGGGCTGATCACCGTCGACGTGCCCGCCGAGCACTGGATCGAGGCGCTCACCGCCGCCCGTGACGGGCTCGGCCTGGGCTTCTTCGACTGGCTGAGCGCCGTCGACGAGCTCGCCGACGGCTTCTCCGTGGTCGCCCACCTGGCCTCGGCCGAGGGACACTCGGTGCGCCACCTCGCGCTGCGCACCCGGGTGCCGCGGGACAAGGCCGCCCTGCCGACGGCCGTGTCGGTGTACGCCGGTGCCGCGTGGCACGAGCGCGAGACCCACGAGATGTTCGGCATCGACTTCCCCGGGCACCCGCACCTCGTCACCCTGCTGCTGCCGGACGGCTTCGAGGGACACCCGCTGCGCAAGGAGTTCGTGCTCGCGGCCCGCGTCGCCAAGGCCTGGCCGGGCGCCAAGGAGCCGGGCGAGTCCGACCACGGCGACGGGCCGGCGCGGCGCAAGATGCAGCCGGCCGGCGTGCCGGACCCGAACGAGTGGGGCCCGCTCAAGGGCACCCTGCCGCCGGTCGCCGAGCGGCCCGCGCGTGGTGCGCGGGCGGCGGGCGCGGCGGCGCGCACTCCGCGGGCCGCCGCGGGGGCTGCGGGTGCTGCCGGTGCTGCCGGTGCCGCCGGTGAGGCTCCGGCGGTGCGGGCGGACCGGCCCCGGCGGACCCGGTCGGTGTCGGACGGGTCGGCGAGCCAGGCGGGAGCCGAGGCTGCCGAGGGCGCCGTCGCCGAGGGCGCCGCCGGTGAGGCTCCGGCCGTGCGGGCGGACCGCCCGCGACGGACCCGGTCGGTGTCGGACGGTTCGGTCAGCCAGCCGGTCGAAGCGCCCGGCGCCGACGCGCCGAAGGCCGCTGACGAGCCCAAGGCCGAGCGTCCCGCCCCCACGCGGACGCAGTCGTCGGACGCGCCCTGGCACAACCCGGTGCCCGCCCACGACGCGAAGCCTGCCGAGGAACCTGCGGAGGGGCCGGCGGCGGAGCCCGCCGAGGCCCCGGCGGAGAAGAAGGACGACCCGTCGGCCCGCCCGGCCGGCCAGGACGGAGACGGCACGTGAACCTGCTCGACACGGTGCTGCGCTGCGTCGCCACGCTCGTCGTCTTCCTCACCGTCCCGCTGATCATCGGCCAGACGGAGCACAAGGTCATGGCGCACATGCAGGGCCGGCTCGGCCCGATGTACGCCGGCGGCTTCCACGGCTGGGCGCAGCTCGTCGCCGACGGCGTGAAGTTCGCGCAGAAGGAGGACATCGTCCCCGCCGGGGCGGACCGCCGGATCTTCCAGCTGGCGCCCGCCGTCTCGCTGCTGCCGTACCTCTTCGTGCTGCTGGCGATCCCGGTCGGCCCGGACGGCTTCGTCGGCCAGGCGGTCGACGCCGGGCTGTTCTTCGTGCTGGCCGTGATGGGCGTCGGCGTGATCGGCAAGCTGATGGCCGGCTGGGCCTCGGCGAACAAGTTCTCGCTGCTCGGCGGCCTGCGCACGGCCGCCCAGCTGATGTCCTACGAGCTGCCGATGGTGCTGGCGGCGGCCTCGGTGGCGATGGCCGCCGGCACGCTGTCGCTGCCCGGGATCGTGGACTCCTGGCAGTGGTACTGGCTCCCGTGGCAGCTCATCGGTGCGTTCGTGTTCTTCACGGCCGGTCTGGCCGAGCTCCAGCGCCCGCCGTTCGACATGCCGGTGGCCGACTCGGAGATCATCTTCGGCGCGTACACCGAGTACACCGGCCTGCGCTTCGCCCTGTTCCTGCTCTCCGAGTACGTGGGCATCCTCGTGGTGTCCGGGCTGACCGCCGTGCTGTTCCTCGGCGGCTGGCACGGCCCGATGCCGGACCAGCTCGGCTGGCTCTGGACCCTGCTGAAGACCTTCGCGCTGGCCTTCGTGGTGATCTGGCTGCGGGTGACGTACCCGCGCCTGCGCGAGGACCAGCTGATGCGCTTCGCGTGGACCGTGCTGATCCCGCTCGCCCTCGTCCAGCTCGCCCTCACCGGCATCATCAAGGTGGCGATCTCATGAGTTTCCCGGGTGCCGGCCTCGCCAAGGGGCTGGCCGTGACTCTGCGGACGATGACGAAGAAGACCGTCACCGCGCAGTACCCCGACGTGCAGCCGGTGCTGCCGCCGCGCTCGCGCGGCGTCATCGCGCTGCTGGAGGAGAACTGCACGGTGTGCATGCTCTGCGCGCGCGAGTGCCCGGACTGGTGCATCTACATCGACTCCCACAAGGAGACGCTGCCGGCCGCCGACCCGAACGCGCGCGCCCGCACCCGCAACGTGCTGGACCGCTTCGCGATCGACTTCTCGCTCTGCATGTACTGCGGGATCTGCATCGAGGTGTGCCCGTTCGACGCGCTGTTCTGGTCGCCGGAGTTCGAGTACGCCGAGACGGACATCCTGGAGCTGACCCACGAACGGGACCGGCTCCGTGAGTGGATGTGGACCGTCCCGGCGCCGCCGGCGCTGGACCCGGCGGCCGAGGAGCCCAAGGAGATCGCCACCGCGCGCAAGGCGGCGGACAAGCTGGCCGCGGCCGCCGCGGCGGCCGTCGCCCCCGAGGAGAAGGGTGAGACCGAGTGACTGCTCTTGCCCTGCTCGCGGCGACCGGCCCGCTGGCCCCGGCCTCCCGTTCGTTCCTGTCGCCGACCGGCGTGGAGGTCGTCTTCCTGCTGATCGGCATCACCGTGCTCGGCTCGGCCGTCGTCGCCGTGAGCACCAAGCAGCTGGTGCACGCCGCGCTGTGGCTGGTGGTCGCGCTCGGCGGGCTCGCGATCGAGTTCCTGCTGCTCACCGCCGAGTTCATCGCCTGGGTGCAGGTCCTGATCTACCTCGGCTCGGTGATCGTCCTGGTGCTGTTCGGGCTGATGCTCACGAAGGCGCCGATCGGGCGCTCGCCGGACGCCGACTCGAAGAACCGCTGGGTCGCCCTGGCGGTCGCGCTGGCCTCCGCCGGAACGCTCGTGACCCTGGTCGTGGACGCCTTCCGCACCTCCTGGATCGACCTCGGGGGTGGCGGCGGATCGGCCGCCGTCACCGGGGCGAGCCTGTTCCGCACGTGGGTCCTGCCCTTCGAGGCGCTGTCCGTGCTGCTGCTGGCGGCACTCGTCGGCGCCATCGTGCTGTCGCGCGGCTCGAAGCGCCGGGTGCCGCCGCCGCGGGCCGGCCGGCTGCGCACCGGGCGGCCGGTCGGGTCCAACGGGACCGTCGCCGCGACCGCTCCGCGCACCGCTCCGGAGGCCGCCGCCCCGCCCGTGACGGAGGAGAGCTGATGCACCTCGCCTACCCCGTCGTCCTCGCCGCGCTGCTGTTCAGCGTCGGCGTGTACGGCGTGCTCGCCCGGCGCAACGCCGTCCTCGTGCTGATCTCCGTCGAGCTGATGCTCAACGCCGTCAACCTGAACCTCGTCGCCTTCGACGCCTGGCTGCGCGACTCCCTGCACGCCGGCCAGGCGCTGACGCTGTTCACCATCACGATCGCCGCCGCCGAGATCGGCCTCGGGCTCGCCATCGTCCTGCTGCTGTTCCGGGCCAGGGGCACCGCGGACATCGACCGGGCCACCGCGCTCGGCGACCCGGCCGAGACGCTCGCCGAGGAGGCGCCGGCCGGCGCCGGGGCGCTGAAGGGCCAGGCCACCGCATGAACCTCGCCCTGCCCGTCCTCGTCCCCGCGCTGCCCGCGCTCGGCGCCGCCGCCACCCTGGCCGCCGGGAAGAAGGCCCCCGGCCTGGCCCGGCCGCTCGCCATCGTGCCGGTCGCCGCCTCGGCCGTGCTCGCCCTCGTGGTCGCGCTCCAGCTCGGCACCGGCCAGGCGCTCGACGCCGCCACCCGGCTGACCCCGACCGGCGGCCCGGACATCGCGCTCGCCCTCCACCTGGACGGCTTCAGCTCGCTGATCTCCGTGCTGGTCGGTCTGGTCGCCACGTGCGTCCAGGTCTACTCGACCGCGTACCTGAAGGAGGACCCGCGCTACCCCTCGTACGCGGCGCTGGTCTCGCTCTTCACCGCGGCGATGTTCCTCGTCGTGTACTCGGGCGACCTGATCGTGCTGCTGGTCGGCTGGGAGGTCATGGGCATCTGCTCGTACTTCCTGATCGGCCACCACTGGGAGAGCGCGGACGCCCGCTCGGCCTCGCTGAAGGCCTTCCTGGTCACCAAGCTCGGCGACGTGCCGTTCCTGTTCGGGATCTTCCTGCTCGGCGCCGACGCCCACAGCTTCCGGATCCCGGACGTGCTGGCCGCCGCCACCGACGGGAAGCTCGGCCACCCGACGCTGATCGCGCTGCTGCTGCTCGCCGGGGTCGCCGGCAAGAGCGCGCAGTTCCCGCTGCACACCTGGCTCCCGGACGCGATGGCCGGCCCGACGCCGGTCTCCGCGCTGATCCACGCCGCCACCATGGTCGCGGCCGGCATCTACCTCGTCGCCCGGCTGCTGCCGGTGTTCCTGCTCTCGGGCGCGGCGCTCGTCGTGCTCGCCGTCATGGCCGCCGTGACGATGATCGGCTCGGCGCTGTGCGCGCTCGCGCAGGACGACCTCAAGCGGGTGCTCGCCTACTCGACCGTCGGCCAGCTCGGCTACATGGCCGGGGCGCTGGCCAGCGGCGACCGCGAGGCCTCGGTGTTCCACCTGGTCAGCCACGGCGCCTTCAAGGCGCTGCTGTTCCTGGCCGCCGGCGTGGTGATCCACGCCGCGCACACCAACTCGATCTCCGCGATGTCCCGGATCCCCGGGCTGCGCAAGCGGGTGCCGGACGCCTACTGGACGATGGGCATCGGCCTGGTCGCGCTGACCGGGCTGCCGCCGTTCTCCGGCTTCTTCAGCAAGGAGGCGGTCCTCGGCGCCGCCGAGCACGCCGCCAACGGCGAGGCGATGACCAACGGCCTCGGCCCCGCCTCGGCCGTGCCGCAGACCGCCGGGTGGATCGTGCTGGTCTCGGCGGCGCTGACCGCGCTGCTCACCGCCGCCTACGCCACCCGGCTCTTCCTGCTCGCGTTCCACAGCCCGGCCGGTGCCGCCGCGGCGGCCCCCGAGGTGGTGGCCCCCGCCGTCGCCGACCGGGCCACCGTCGTGGCCGACCACGAGGCCGACGCGCCCTACTCGCCCGAGCTCGACGAGGCCGACCCGGCCACCGCCGAGCCGCACGCGATGCGCTGGCCGCTGTGGGTGCTGGCCGTCCCGACCATGGCCTTCGGCATCGCCGGGCTGCGCTCCGACTGGCTGCCCGCCCTGCTCGACGGCGGCTCGCTGCGCCCCTCCGGCGTCACCGCCGTCACCGGCACCGGGCTCGCCGTGGCGGGCGCGCTGCTGGCGTACGGCGCCTGGCGCTCGGCCACCGCCCGGCTCGGCGCGGGCCGCCCCGCCCCGGCCGGCCGGGTGCCCGAGCAGGCCGGGGCCCCGGCCGCCGAGGTACTGGCCACCGAGGTGCTGGCCACCGAGGTGCTGGTCGCCGACCCCGGGCGCACCCTGCTCGGCCCGCTGTTCGGCCCGGCCCGGCACGGCTTCGGCGTCGACCGGCTCTACGCCGCGCTGTTCGTCCGCCCGGTGGCCGCCGCTGCCCGGCTGGTCCGCTTCCTCGACCGCGAGGTCGTCGAGGGCTACGTGCAGGGCAGCGGGATCGGTGCCAACCTGCTCGGCCGGGCCGTCCGGCTCGCGCAGACCGGCAACGCGCAGACCTACCTCAGCGCGCTGCTCGCCGGCGTCGTCCTGCTGGCCGTCCTGGTGGCGGTGTAGCGGATGCCGTTCCCCGTCCTGTCCCTCCCCCCGACCGTCGCGCGTAGGAGTCCCCGATGAACGCGGTCCTCATCGCCCTCCTGGCGCTGCCGCTGCTCGGTGCAGCCCTCACCCTAGCGCCGGTGTTCGGCCCGGACGCGGGCGTCGCCGACCGGCGCGCGCTGCGGCTGAACTCGGTGCTCACCGGCGCGGTGCTCCTGCTCAGCCTCGCCCTGGCGGTCGGCTTCGACCGCGGCGAGCCCGCCCGGATGCAGGCCACCACGGACGTGTCATGGATCCCCGCGATCCACGTGCGCTTCCACCTCGGCGTGGACGGCGTCTCGTTGCCGCTGATCGTGCTCACCGCGCTGCTCACCTTCCTCTGCGCGCTGTACTCGGAGAAGCGGCTGCCGGCCGGGGACAACGTGCCGTCGGCGCGGGCCTTCGTCGGGCTGTTCCTCCTCCTCGAAGTCGGCATGCTCGCCACCTTCGCGGTGCTGGACCTCCTCCTCTTCTTCATGGCCTTCGAGATCGTGCTGATCCCGATGTACTTCCTGATCGCCCGCTGGGGGAGCGGCGCGAAGGTGCCGGCCGCCAACCGGTTCATCCTGTACACGCTGCTCGGCTCGGCCGTGATGCTGCTCGGCTTCCTGCTGATCGGCAGCAAGGCGGGCACCTTCGACATGCAGGCCCTCGCCGCCGGGCACGGCAGCGGCCTGAGCCACACCACCCAGGTGACCGCCGCGCTGGCGATCATGATCGGGCTCGCGGTCAAAGCCCCGGCCTGGCCGCTGCACAGCTGGCTCCCCGACGCGCACACCGCCGCCCCGACGGTCGGCTCGGTGCTGCTCGCCGGCGTGCTGCTGAAGATGGGCACCTACGGTCTCGTCCGCGTCCTCCTCCCGGTCGTGCCCGACGGCACCACGACGCTCGCCCCCTACCTGGGCGCGTTCGCCGCCGTCGGCATCGTCTACGGCTCGCTGGCCTGCCTCGCGCTCGCCCGCCGCGGCTCCAAGGGCGACCTCAAGCGCCTCATCGCGTACTCCTCCGTCGGCCACATGGGCTTCGTCCTGCTGGGCATCGCCTCCCTCACCCCGGTCGGCGTGAACGGCGCGCTGTTCGCCAACATCGCGCACGGTCTGATCACCGGCCTGCTGTTCTTCCTCGTCGGAGCGCTCAAGGACCGCTACGGCACGGCCGACCTCGACACCCTGTCCGGCACCACCGGCGCCGCCCTCTACGGCCGCGCGCCGCGGATCGGCGCCCTGCTCGCCTTCGCCGCCGTCGCCAGCCTCGGCCTGCCCGGGCTGGCCGGCTTCTGGGGCGAGCTGCTCGCCATGTTCGGCGCGTTCGACCCGGCGGCGGGCCTGTCCCGCCCGGCCTTCGTCACCTACATGGTCCTGGCCGGCCTCGGCACCCTCCTCACCGCCGCGTACCTGCTGATCGTCGTCAAGCGCGTCTGCATGGGCGACCCCGAGCAGCCCGCGCCGGTGGCCGAGCTCGCCGACCTGCGCCCGTACGAGGCCGTCAGCTGGACGCCGCTGGCCGCCCTCACCCTGCTCGCCGGCCTCTGGCCCGCGCTCCTGCTCGGCCTCTCCGACCCAGCCGTCAAGCACCTCCTCGGAGGTGGCTGACATGCTCGGAGCCCGGCTCGCCGAACTCGGACCTCACTCCACGGGGCAGCACACTGTGACCTCCCTCGCCGTACCCAACGCGGGCAGCCTGATCCAGTCCGTGGACTGGGTCGCGATCGCGCCGCCGCTGATCGCCGCCGTGGCCGCCCTCGCGGTGCTGGTCGCCGACCTCTTCCTGCCCGAGCGCCACAAGAAGTGGCTCGGCCGCCTCACCGCGGCCGGACTCGCCCTCGCGCTCATCTCGCTCCTCCCCCTCACCGGGGGATCACCCCGGGCGACGTTCTGTGCGCAGAACGTAGCAGGGGCCACTGACAACGCGGGCTGCTCGTACGTCGCGGACCACTTCGCCCTGGTGTTCCAGCTGCTCGCCCTCGGCGGCGCGCTGATCGCCGCGCTGCTCTCCGCGCACACCGTGGAGAGCGAGAAGCTGCCCGGCGGCGAGTACTGGTTCCTGCTGCTCTCCAGCGCCACCGGCGCCGCCCTGCTGCCCGCCTCCCGCGACCTCGCCACCATGGTGGTCGCCCTGGAGGTCGCCTCGCTGCCCGCCTTCGCGCTGGTCGCGCTGCGCCGGGACGGCCGGGGCGCCGAGGCCGCGCTGAAGTTCTTCGTCTCCTCCGTCACGGCGACCGCCGTGATGCTGCTCGGCGTCTCCTTCGTCTACGCGGCCAGCGGCAGCCTGCACCTCGGCGCCGTCGCCGAGGGCCTGGAGCACGCCCCCGCGCAGCTCAAGCCGCTGGCCGAGGCGGGCGCCGTCCTGACCCTCGTCGGCTTCGCCTTCAAGGTGGCCGCCGTCCCGTTCCACTTCTGGGTGCCCGACACCTACACCGGCGCACCGCTGCCCGTCGCCGGCTACCTGTCGGTCGTCGGCAAGGCGGCCGGCCTCTCCGGTCTGGCGCTCGCCACCACGGTGGCGTTCCGCCCGTACGCCCACACGTGGGGCCTGGTGCTCGCGGTGCTCGCCGCCGTCACCATGACCGTCGGCAACGTCGGCGCGCTGCGCCAGCGCTTCGACACCCGCTACAGCGCGGTCCGGCTGCTCGCCTGGTCCTCCGTCGGCCAGGCCGGGTACCTGCTGGTGCCGCTCGCCGCCGCCGGCTACGCGCCCACGGCCGCCGACCCGCTGGGCGCCACCGCCGCGTACGCGCTGATCTACGGGGTCGTGAACCTCGGTGCGTTCGGCGTGGTCGCGGCGGTCGGCCGGCGGGCCGGCACCAGCGTGGACGACTTCCGCGGGCTGTTCGCGCGGAGCCGCTGGACGGCGCTCGCCCTGGCCTTCTTCCTGCTCTGCCTGGCCGGGCTGCCGCCGGGCGTGATCGGGCTCTTCGGCAAGGTCGTGGTGTTCCGGGCGGCCGTCGACGCCGGGCTGGGCTGGCTGGCCGTGGTCATGGCCGTCAACGTCGTCGTCGCGCTGTACTACTACCTGCTCTGGACGGCCCGGTTGTTCGCTCCGGCGGCGGTCGCGGCCGGCGGCGACGGTGGCGGCGAGGCAGGCGTCGAGGGAGGCGTCGGTGCAGGCGTCGAGGGAGGCGTCGAGAGTCGGCTTCCGTTGAGTCTGACGGCGACGCTGGGGCTCACCGCTTCGGTCGCCGTGGTGTTGTCGGTCGCTCCGCAGCTCGTGCTCCAGGTGGCGGGCGGCAGCCTGTTCTGACCCGTCGGGCGGGCTCTGAGGTGGGTGGGCACTCGGGGGTGAGGGTGGTGTCACCTCTGTCGGCTGTGTCACAAGGGAACAAGGTCCCCGGCCCCGCCCGTTGACCGGGCAAGAGGGACGAGGCAGAAAGGGCTTCCCCACCGCGCCATTGGAGGGCCTGACGTGCACCGCCGGCACAACGGACTGAGGACCGCCGTCCTGCTCGGCGGCCTCTCGGCGCTGATCCTGGTGATCGGCGGCTTCTTCGGCCGGAGCGGCCTCGTGATCGCCCTGCTGGTCGCCGTCGGGACCAATGCCTACGCGTACTGGAACAGTGACAAGCTCGCGCTGCGGGCCATGCGGGCCCGGCCGGTCAGCGAGATCGAGGCGCCGCAGCTCTACCGGATCGTCCGGGAGCTCTCCACCTCCGCCCGCCAGCCGATGCCCCGGCTCTACATCTCGCCCACCCCCGCCCCCAACGCCTTCGCCACCGGCCGCAACCCGCGCAACGCGGCGGTCTGCTGCACGGACGGCATCCTGCAACTGCTCGACGAGCGCGAGCTCCGGGGGGTGCTCGGCCACGAGCTGAGCCACGTCTACAACCGGGACATCCTGATCTCGTCGGTCGCCGGGGCGCTCGCCTCGGTGGTGATGTTCCTCGTGAACTTCGCCTGGCTGATCCCCTTCGGACGCAGCGAGGACGACGACGGGCCGGGCCTGTTCGGGATGCTCGCGATCATGATCCTCGGACCGCTGGCGGCTGGGCTGATCCAGCTCGCGGTCAGCCGCTCCCGCGAGTACCAGGCTGACGCGGACGGTGCCCGCATCACGGGGGATCCGCTGGCGCTGGCCAGTGCGCTGCGGAAGCTGGACGCCGGTACGCGGCGGCTGCCCCTGCCGCCGGAGCCTCAGCTGCAGACGGCGAGCCACATGATGATCGCCAGTCCGTTCCGGCCGGGTGAGGCTGGGGCCCGGTTGTTCTCGACGCATCCTCCGATGGGGGAGCGGATCGCTCGGCTTGAGCGGATGGCGGGGTATCGGGGCTGAAGGTTCCGCTGCGCGGGGCTTGGGGTGCGGGGTGGGCTTTCGGGTGGGTGGGGTTCGCCGGGGGTGACGTGGTCGCCGGTTCGCGGGTCTCGTAGACACATAACCGAGCCCACGAGACA
>NZ_JBHWGV010000071.1:0-49715 GCF_042732955.1 Kitasatospora sp. NPDC059747
GGCGCGCGGGGGGCGGCCCGCCCACGCCGCCCCCCCCCCCCCCGCCCCGCTCGGGGTGGGTCATCGGAGGCCGGCGGGCGGCTTCCGCCGTCCGGCGGTCAGCGGACCGGCAGGACCCGGGTGTGCTCCTCGCGGACGGCCTCCAGGGCGTTCGGCTTGAGGCCGAGCAGCTTCAGGATGGTCGGCGCGATCTGCTTGGTCTCGACCTTCTCGTCCTCGCGGACGCCGCCCGGGGTGCCGGCGCCGGAGACGACCAGCGGCACGTTCAGGTCGTCGGCGTGGGCCCCGCCGTGCTCGGCGATCTTGCTGCCGCCGGTGTAGACGACGCCGTACTGCGCGACGCCGAAGACGTCCGGCACCCGGGGGTCGCCCGGGTCGACGCCGAAGTGGTCGGCGGCCTCGTCGCCCGCGTAGATCCGCTCGATGCCGCTCCGGGTGAACGGGCGGGCCTTGCCGTTGATGTCGACGCCGTTGCCGCTCTGCGCCAGCAGGTAGTTCTTGGCGAACCCGGTGGCGGCGTCGGAGCGGTCGTTGAGCCAGAGCAGCACGCCGTCGTCGTCGACCGCGTGGGCGACGAGGTTGCCGGCGCCCGGGTGGGCGGCCTTCCAGGCGGCGTTGAGGCCGTCCAGCAGCGGCCCGTCGTCGATCCGGTTGAGCGCGGTCGGGTCGGTCGGGGACTGGCCGTGCTTGGCCGACAGGATGATCGTGGTGGAGCCGTCGAGGTGCTGCGCGCGCAGTTCCGCGGTCAGGGCGCCGATCTGCTGGTCGACGAACTCCAGGCTCTTCGCGAGCAGCGGGCCGGGCACGCCCTTGGTGGCGTAGCCGCCCTGGAGGCCGTCGGAGCTGTTGAGCTTCTGCGCGGTGGAGACGGACTGGAGGTTCAGGCCGAAGACCGCCGGGGTGCCGACCTTCTCCGCGCGGCTGTGGTCGTAGCCGTCGATCTCGTTGAGGACGGCCTGCACCTTGTACGAGTCGTACTGCTGGGTGGCCTTGTTGTCCTTGGTCCAGTCGCCGCTGTACCCGGTCGCCTTGCTGTTGATCTCCGGGGTGAAGAGGTCCTGGATGCCCTCGCCGGAGGGGCCGTTGAGGATGTCGTAGGCGGCGTGCTTGTCCGACCAGGCCGTGCGCAGGCCGGCCTGGCGGGCCACCTCGAAGACGGTGTTCACCTGGAGGTAGGAGTGCGGGTAGACCGGCTGGCAGGTGTCCGGGTCGACCGGCAGCTTGGCCGGGTTGATCAGCGTCTGCGGCCGGCCGGTCATCTGCAGGATGGAGCCGGGCAGGCCGGCGAGGCCCTGGCCGGCGTCGATCGAGTCCTGGTTCTTGTCCAGGTCCTCGGTGAGGTCGATCTCGACGCCGGGCTTGGCGTTCTCGCAGTCGGTGGTGCCGGCCGGGAGCAGTTCGGCGTTGTAGGTGTCGTCGTAGTAGACGCCGGTGGTGCCCGGGCCGCCGCCGGTGAGCTGCGCGACCATGCCGGGGAAGGAGTCCGAGGGGTTGGTGGTGCTCGCGCGGGTGTACTCGACACCGCCGCCGACCAGCCGGGCCAGCGCGGACTGGGGGTGCTGGGCCACGAACCAGGCGAGGTCCGACTGGTGCAGGCCGTCGACCGAGACCAGCAGCACGTGCTTGGCGTGGGCGTCGCGGCCCTCTTCGGCGGCGGCTGCCTGGGCGACGGTGGATCCGGCCAGCACTCCGGCGGCGCCGAGGGTGGCGGCGAGCCGGACGTAACGACGGGTCACGGAAGACTCCTGTCGAGGGGGAAGGTGGCTGCGGCGGTGCGCTCATAGGGTGGGAGGCCCCGGTATACCGGCGGCGGCCGGGGAATGAACAGCGTCGGACTCCTCGGCGGAGAAATTCGAGAATTCGGCGAATCTCACCAAGTGGACTCACGGTCAACGGAATTGGTGAACATGCACCGTCAATGAACGGGCAGCCGGAAATGTCCTCGGTCCGAATGGGGCCGGCCGCGGCGTTCCGGGGAGTCCGGAACGCCGCGGCCGGGGGTGGGGCGGGTGGGGCGGTTCAGCCGTCGGTCGCCGTGGTCGTGTACGGGGCCTGGGCGTGGGTGGCGGCGTACATCAGGGCGGTCTTCATCTTGGGCCAGAAGTAGGAGTCCTGGCAGGAGTAGGCGGGCATGAAGCCGGAGCAGCCGCGGGAGTCGCTGTCGCCGACCTCGATGGTGAAGCTGGCGGTCCCGAGCTTGTCGTAGACCCAGTCGTCGGTGCCGCCGGCGGCGTCGTAGAGAATCTCGCCGGCCTGGCCGGCCTGGTAGTTGGTGAGGGTGCCGAGTTTGCCGGCGAGGGCGCGCAGCGCGGCGTCGTTGCCGGTGTGGACGGTGTGGTCGTGGGCCCACGGGAAGATGACCATGCTGGCGTCGCTGTGCAGGGTGATCATGATGCCGCGGGTGTCCGCCGGGGCGGGGTCGGTGTCGCCGGGGCCGCGCACGGCCGGGTAGAGGTTGCGGAACAGCCCTTCCAGGGCGGTGTTCTCGACTTCGGAGTCGGCCTGCGGCCCGAGGTAGATCTCGGAGCACGGGTCGGGGGAGGTGCCGAGTCCGCCCCAGTGGGTGCCGGCGTTGCGGTTGAGGTCGACGCCGATCTGGCCGGAGAAGTCGCAGGCGGAGCCGTTCGAGTCGTCGGCGTTCTTGCGCTGGTAGAGCGGGTTGTCGCCGCCCTGCTGGACGATGTCGACGCCGTCGGGGTTGGCGATCGGCACGACCCAGAGTTCGGTGGAGTCGAGGAGCGCGGTGACGTCCTGGTCGGTGCCGTAGCCGCCGGTGAGGTGGTCGATCCAGCGCCACGACATTTCGCCGGTGGTTATCTCGCGGGCGTGGATCTGGCTCATCAGGAAGAAGCGGGGTTTGGCCGAGTTCGGTGAGAGCGAGCAGTCGTTCCCGGTCCGTTTGGTGATGCAGACGGCTTTGAGGTCGTAGCCGCCGGGCCGGCCGTTCTGCTTGCGCCAGGACTGGCCGTAGGTGACCACGGTCGCCAGGTCGGGGTGCTGGGAGGCGACTTGGTCGAGGTGGGCGTAGTGGGCGTTGACGGTGTGGTAGCCGCCGTCGTACGTCTCGTTCGGGTCGCCGGCCGCCAGTTGGCCGCTCCTGGGACGGAGTTGGAGCGGCGCCTGGGCCGGGTCGGGCATCGTCCGCTCGACCGTCGGCGTGAAGCCGAGCAGTCGCAGCCGGGTGCCGTCGCGGGCGTCGCCGAGGACGAACAGGTCGTCGCCCTGCCGGTGTTCGAGCAGGTCGAAGCCTGCGCCGGTGAGCGTCTGGGCGTCTGCCGCGGTGTGGGTGGGGATGCGGTAGACGAAGACGTTCCCGGGGCCGGACCGGTGGGTGTTCTGGGCCGTCGCGCTCGGTACGGCGGTGAGGGCGAGCGCGGTGAGTGCGGCGAGGGTGCCGGCCGCGAGGGCGATGGAACGCTTCCTGGCCATGGGGGGCCTCCGAAGTCGTGGGGGTGTCGCGTGGGGGACGGGTGGTGGAGCGGGCGGGGAGCGGAAAGCAGGGAGCGCCATGCGTTTGTGTCAGGGGCATGACATCAAGTCCGCCGCACGCCACCACCACCGTCCATGAAGCAAAGCGCCGCCCCGACCGCCCGTCAACTCCCGGCGGGGAGTTTTCCGTTGCGGCCAGAGCGGTCAAGTCCGCCGGAACGGTCAAGTCCGCCAGAGCGTGCAAGTCGCCCCGGGCGCCCAGGCGGTCGAGCCGGCCGGGGTGTGGTCAGCCCTCCTCGCGCCAGCCCTCGTACTCGGCGGCGAGCGCGTCCAGGGCGCGCAGCCTGGCCGGGGTCCACCCGTCCTCCGGGGGTTCGACGACGACCAGCCACTGGGCGTCCTCGGCGTCGTCCTCGCCGGCCAGGGCGTCGCGGACGACCTCCAGTTCGCCGAGATCGGGCTGGGTGGCGCTGAGTTCCTCCGCGGCCTCGTCGGCGGCGTCGCGGTCGGGCAGGACGAGCAGCTGCCGGGCGTGCGGGTCGTCGACGTCCGGCTGGTCGGTGGTGAGGTCTTCGGTCACCGGCCCATTCTCCAGGTCCGCCGGGCGCTGCCGTCGCCCAGGTCCGGCCGGGGCTGTCCGCGCTCCGTGGGATGCTGGTGGGGATGGCCAGGAAGAGTGCACCCGACGACCTGCTCGCCCCGCTGACCCTCGCGGTCGGCCAGGAGGAGCTGCTGCTCGACCGTGCGGTCGCCCAGGTGGTGGCGGCGGCGAAGGCGGCGGATCCGGACACCGACGTGCGGGACGTCCCGCCGGGCGGGCTCCAGCCCGGCAGCCTGGCCGAGCTGACGACGCCGTCGCTGTTCGCCGAGCGCAAGGTGATCGTGGTCAGGGCCGCCCAGGACCTCTCCGCCGACTCCGTCAAGGAGGTCAAGGCGTACATCGAGGCCCCGGCCGAAGAAGTGATCATGGTGCTGGTGCACGCGGGCGGCGCCAAGGGCAAGGGCCTGCTGGACGCGGGGCGCAAGGCGGGCGGCCGGGAGGTGGCCTGCGCCAAGCTGGCGAAGGCGAGCGAGCGGCTGGCCTTCGTCAAGGGCGAGTTCCGCACGCTGGGGCGCTCCGCGACGCCGGAGGCCTGCCAGGCCCTGCTGGACGCGCTCGGCAGCGACCTGCGCGAGCTGGCGGCCGCGTGCAGCCAGCTCACCTCGGACGTCGAGGGCACGATCGACGAGACCGTCGTGGCCCGCTACTACAGCGGCCGGGCCGAGGCCACCGGCTTCGAGGTGGCGGACCTGGCCGTCACCGGCCGGGCGGCGGAGGCGCTGGAGCGGCTGCGCTGGGCGCTGGCGGTCGGGCAGCCGCCGACGGGCATCACCTACGCGCTGGCGTCCGGCGTGCGCAGCATCGGGCGGCTGGCGAGCGCCGGGCGGAACATGCGCCCGGGGGACCTGGCGCGCGAGCTGGGCATGCCGCCGTGGAAGGTCGACCGGGTCCGCCAGCAGATGCGCGGCTGGACGGGGGACGGCGTGGCCGTCGCGCTGACGGCGATCGCGCAGGCGGACGCCGCGGTCAAGGGCGGCTCGGACGATCCGGCCTTCGCCCTGGAGCGCGCGGTGGTCGCGGTGGCCCGAGCGGCCCGGGCGGGCAGCCGTCCGTCGTACTGAGCCGTCCTAGGCCGTACTGAGCCGTCTTGGGCCGTCCTAGGCCGTACTGAGCCGTACCGACGAGCGCGGCCAGGGGCGCCTCGAAAGCCCCCGCGCCCCGCACGCTCCCACGCTCCCGCGCGCCCTCGGGGGGCGTCACTCCCACCGCCCGCATGGGCCCAACGCGACAGGCGCCGTGACCGGCCTCTGGAGAAGAGGGAGGTCACGGCGCCTGCCGTAGTGCTGTGTGCACCGCACCCGCGTGGCGAACGCAGGCCGCGTGCGGTGCGAGTCTCGCGCGCCTCAGGGGTCCGGGTAGAGGGCCGGGTCACCCTGCGGCGTCGGGGGCCAGTGGCCCCCGGTGGCGTCAGGCCTGGACGGCGGTGTTGACGCGCTTGGTGATGGCCGACTTCTTGTTGGCGGCCTGGTTGGCGTGGATGACGCCCTTGCTCACGGCCTTGTCCAGCGCCTTGGAGGCGGCGCGGGCCAGCACGACGGCCTTCTCGGTCTCGCCGGCGGCAGCGGCCTCACGGGCCTTGCGCAGAGCGGTCTTCAGCGAGGACTTGACGGCCTTGTTGCGCAGGCGCGCCTTCTCGTTGGTCTTGTTGCGCTTGATCTGGGACTTGATGTTCGCCACGAAGGAGCCTCAGTCTTGTCTAAAAGGTATTGAACGGGTTGCACCTTCGGGCCGTCGGACCAGCTGAGAGGGCATGCCGAGGCCAGGTGCAGCTGACTACGCTACCAGGGGCCCGCCGCCCGCCCCAAACCGGCCGGAGCGCCGCACCCCGGCCGGCCGCACGCCCGACCGGCCGCACGTCCGACCGCCCGCGCACCGAGCTACGCGTCGAGGACCGGCTCGCCGTAGTGCTCGACCTCAGGGAAGGGCCGGTAGAAGCGGTGCAGGAGGTCCCGCCAGCGTTCGTACTCGGCGGAGCCGCGGAAGCCCTCGGTGTGGTCGGCGAGGGTCTCCCACTCGACCTGGAGCAGGAAGCGCGAGCCGCGCCCCTCGTCGAGGCAGCGCCGCAGCTGCAGCGAGCGGAAGCCGCGCTGGACGGCGATCAGTGGCCGGGCCTCGGCGAAGGCGGCGAGGAACTCGTCCTCCCGGCCGGGCAGGACGTCGAGCAGGGCGCTTTCCAGGATCATGGGACGCCATCCTGTCGCCGCTCGGTCCGGGTGGGAAGGCCTGCTCCGCACCCCCACGAACGACCCGGGCCGGACCGAACGGCGGCCCGCGCCGGGGTCGTGGGAGGATGGGAGGAACTATTTCGATCGGACGAGACTGTCCGGTCCCCCCGGGAAGCCGGTCAGCGATGACCCGGACGCCCCCGGCCCCGGACCAACGGAGAATCGGACCAAGGTGCCCGCGACCCCCAGCAATGTGCCAGAGCCCAGCCGTACCGACCCGGCGCTGATCCGCAACTTCTGCATCATCGCCCACATCGACCACGGCAAGTCGACGCTCGCAGACCGGATGCTGCAGATCACCGGCGTCGTCGACCCGCGGCAGATGCGTGCCCAGTACCTCGACCGCATGGACATCGAGCGTGAGCGCGGCATCACCATCAAGTCGCAGGCGGTCCGCCTCCCGTGGGCGCCGAAGACCGGGCCGAACACCGGGTCGACGCACATCCTCAACATGATCGACACCCCCGGCCACGTGGACTTCACGTACGAGGTGTCCCGCTCCCTCGCCGCGTGCGAGGGCACCATCCTGGTGGTCGACGCGGCCCAGGGCATCGAGGCGCAGACCCTCGCCAACCTGTACCTGGCGCTGGAGAACGACCTCACGATCATCCCGGTGCTCAACAAGATCGACCTGCCGGCCGCCCAGCCGGAGAAGTACGCCGCCGAGATCGCGCACATCATCGGCTGCGACCCCTCCGACGTGCTCCAGGTCAGCGCCAAGACCGGTCTGGGCGTCGAGGACCTGCTGGACCACATCGTCAACACCATCCCGGCCCCGGTCGGCGTCAAGGACGCCCCGGCCCGCGCGATGATCTTCGACTCGGTGTACGACTCCTACCGCGGCGTGGTCACCTACGTCCGTGTCGTGGACGGCCAGCTCACCAAGCGCGAGCGCATCGCGATGATGTCCACCGGCGCGACCCACGAGCTGCTGGAGATCGGCGTCATCTCGCCCGAGCCGAAGGTCGCCGACGGCCTCGGCGTCGGCGAGGTGGGCTACATCATCACCGGTGTGAAGGACGTCCGGCAGTCCAAGGTCGGTGACACGATCACGTCGATGCACAAGGGCGCGACCGAGCCGCTCGGCGGCTACAAGGACCCGCGCCCGATGGTGTTCTCCGGCCTGTACCCGCTGGACGGCTCGGACTACCCGCTGCTGCGCGACGCCCTGGACAAGCTGCGCCTGAACGACGCCGCCCTGGTGTACGAGCCGGAGACCTCGGTCGCGCTCGGCTTCGGCTACCGCTGCGGCTTCCTCGGCCTGCTGCACCTGGAGATCATCCGGGAGCGCCTGGAGCGCGAGTTCAACCTCGACCTGATCTCCACCGCCCCGAACGTGGTCTACCGGGTGATCATGGAGGACGGCACCGAGCACACCGTCACCAACCCGAGCGAGTTCCCGAGCGGCAAGATCGCCGAGGTGTACGAGCCGGTCGTGCGCGGCACGATCCTCGCGCCCAACGAGTTCGTCGGCGCGATCATGGAGCTGTGCCAGTCCCGCCGGGGCAGCCTCCAGGGCATGGACTACCTCTCCGAGGACCGGGTCGAGCTGCGCTACACCCTGCCGCTCGCGGAGATCGTCTTCGACTTCTTCGACCAGCTGAAGTCCAAGACCCGCGGTTACGCGTCCCTCGACTACGAGCCCATCGGCGAGCAGACCGCCGACCTGGTCAAGGTCGACATCCTGCTGCACGGCGACGCGGTCGACGCGTTCTCCGCGATCGTGCACAAGGACAAGGCCTACAACTACGGCGTGATGATGGCGGGCAAGCTGCAGAAGCTCATCCCCCGCCAGCAGTTCGAGGTGCCGATCCAGGCGGCCATCGGCTCCCGGGTGATCGCCCGCGAGACGGTCCGCGCGATCCGCAAGGACGTCCTCGCCAAGTGCTACGGCGGTGACATCTCGCGCAAGCGCAAGCTGCTGGAGAAGCAGAAGGAGGGCAAGAAGCGGATGAAGATGGTCGGCCGCGTGGAGGTCCCGCAGGAGGCCTTCATCGCCGCGCTGTCCACCGACGCCGAGGCCCCCAAGGAAAAGAAGTAACGGAAGAGAAGTAGCAGCGGCGGAAGGGCCCGGAGCGATCGCACTCCGGGCCCTTCCACGCGTTCGGGGACGGTCACTTCCCGTCCGGGGAGGGTCACTTCGGCTCCCCTCCGGACGGTCACTTCAGCGCGGCGAGCACCCCGGCGACGATCGCGGCCTTGGCCAGCCGCCCCGCCGTCCCGGTGAGCACGGTGGGCCGCATCGAGTCGTCCCCGCGGACCAGTTGGAGCATCCCGTCGTGCCGCCCGAGGCTCAGGCACTGCGCGACGTACTTGTACGCGAAGGGCCCGTCCGTGCGCCCGTCGAGCAGCTTGCCGACGTACTGGCCCATCGGCAGGGCGGTGGCGCAGCCCATCCGCAGGGTCCCGGTGCCGGGGACGGTCACCGCGGCGGCGTCGCCGACGACGTGGACGTCCGGGTGGGACACCGACCGGAGGTACTCGTCGACCAGGGCCCGGCCGCGGTCGTCGACGGCCAGTCCGGCCGCGGCGGCCAGCGGGTGCGGCTCCATCGAGGCGGCCCAGACGGTGACGTCGGCGTCGACCGGGCCGGTGGTGGTGCGCAGCCCGGTGGGGGTGACCTCGGTGACGGTGGCGTCCTCGTGGACGGCCACGCCGAGCCGGTCGAGGACGCGGCGGACGTGGGCGCGGCCCTTGGGGGAGTAGATGCCGCCGACCCGGCCGGCGGTGACGATCCGTACCCGCCACCGGGGGTGGGCCTCGGCGAGCTCGGCGGCGAGCTCGATGCCGGTGGCGCCGCCGCCGACGACGGCGAGGGTGCCGGGTTCGCCGGCGTCGCGCAGGCGGTGGTCGAGTTCGGCGGCGCGTTCGGCGCCGTAGGCGTGCTCGGCGGCGCCGGGGACGTCGTGCCAGGCGGTGCGGCTGCCGAGGGCGTAGACGAGGGTGTCGTAGCCGAGGACGGTGCCGTCGTCGAGCTGGACCTTGTGGCCGTCGAGGTCGAGTCCGACGGCCCTGGCGCGGCGGTGCTCGATGCGCCGGCCGCGCGCGAGCCGTGCGATGGCGGGCCAGTCCCGCCCGCCGCCGGCCGCCGTCTCGTGCTGGCGGACGCGGTGGAGGAGCCGCTCCTCGGGCGCGACGAGGGTGACGGCGTGGTGCCGGCCGGCACCCTTGGCGGTGCTGAGTCCGGCGTAGCCGGCGCCCAGGACGACGATCCGCTTCTCGGTGGTGGTGCTGCTCATCTCGTCCGCCTCCCTGCGAGGTGCGCTGTCGTTCAGCGCGGTTCGGCAAGGGGACGACGCAGCCGGACGGGGTGTGACAGTGACCTGCGTCACGCCCCGGTGCTCGGCCCCCCGAAGGGGCCGAGGTGGGTGAGCTTCCCGGGGTTGACCACGACGTACGTCCCGGTGATCAGGCCGTCGGCGACGGTGAACGCCAGCACGCCGGCGACGGCTCCGGTGGTCGAGTCGTACCAGACCATGCCGGGTTCGCCGTTGACCTCGGCGAGGGCGAGGCGCAGCTCCGGCGTGAACCACTTCGCGACCGAGCCGGCGATCAGGCGGGTGACCTTGTCGGCGCCGCGGACCGGGCGGGCGGCGGCGCGGACGATGCCGCCGCCGTCGGCGGTCCACACCACGTCCGGGTCGAGGACGGCCATCAGACCCTGGAGGTCGCCGCCGAGTGCCGCGGCGGCGAACGCCTCGACGGCGCGCCGGTGTTCGGCCCGGTCGGCGCTCGCGCGGCGGCCGCCGTCCCGGACCCGGCGGCGGGCCCGGGAGGCGAGCTGGCGGGCGGCGTCGGGGGTGCGGTGGAGCGAGTCGCCGATCTCGTCGAAGCCGACCGCGAAGACGTCGTGCAGCACGAACGCGGCCCGCTCGGCGGGGGTGAGCTGTTCCAGGACGGCGAGCAGCGCGAGCGAGACGGACTCGCCGCGTTCGGCGAGTTCGGCGGGGGAGTCGGGGGCGCTCGCGTAGGAGACGGACGGCTCGGGCAGCCACTCGCCGCTGTAGGACTCGCGGCGGGCCCGGGCGGAGCCGAGCTGGTCGTAGCAGAGCCGGGTGACGACGGTGGTGAGGAACGCCCGCGGGTCGGCGACGGCGGCGCGGTCGGCGGCCCGCCAGCGCAGCCAGGCCTCCTGGAGGACGTCCTCGGCGTCGGTGAACGTGCCGAGCAGCCGGTAGGCGACCGAGCCCAGGTAGCGTCGGTTCGCCTCGAACGCGTCCGGGGCCTCCTCGTCGATCACGGGCCCAAAGGTAGCGGTCCGCACGGGGAAAGCGAAGGCCGGGTGAGCGGGTCCGGGCCGCGCGGACGGCCGGGACACGCGGAGGGCCGGGGCGTGAACGGCCCGGGCCGTCCGAAGGGCCGGCGAACGCGAAGGGCCCGGGAACGCGAAGGGCCGGAGCGGGAGAGTCCCGCCCCGGCCCGAACGCGACCTCCGGTCAGTCCACCTCGGCCACGGCCTCCGCGAACTGCGCCTGGTACAGCCGCGCGTACGCGCCGCCGGCGGAGATCAGTTCGTCGTGCGAGCCCTGCTCGACGATCGAGCCGTTCTCCATCACGAGGATCACGTCGGCGTCCCGGATGGTGGAGAGCCGGTGCGCGATGACGAAGCTGGTGCGCCCGGTGCGCAGCCGGGCCATGGCCCGCTGGATGAGCACCTCGGTGCGGGTGTCGACGGAGCTGGTCGCCTCGTCGAGGACGAGGATGGAGGGCTGCGCGAGGAAGGCCCGGGCGATGGTGATGAGCTGCTTCTCGCCCGCGCTGACGCCGGCGCCGTCGTCGTCGATGACGGTGTCGTAGCCGTCCGGCAGGGTGCGCACGAAGCGGTCGACGTGGGCGGCCTTGGCGGCCTCGACGACCTGCTCGCGGGTGGCGCCCTGGGCGCCGTAGGCGATGTTGTCGGCGATGCTGCCGCCGAACAGCCAGGTGTCCTGGAGCACCATGCCGATGCCGGAGCGCAGGTCCTCGCGGGACATCGCGGAGACGTCGACCCCGTCGAGGGTGATCCGCCCGCCGCTGACCTCGTAGAAGCGCATCAGCAGGTTGACGAGGGTGGTCTTGCCGGCGCCGGTGGGGCCGACGATGGCGACGGTCTGGCCGGGTTCGACCTTGAGCGAGAGGTCCTCGATGAGGGGCTTGTCGGGCTCGTAGCGGAAGGAGACGTCCTGGAAGGCGACCCGGCCGTGGATCACGTCGGGCTTCTCGGGCATGGCCGGTTCGGGGGTCTGCTCGGGCGCGTCGAGGAGTTCGAAGACGCGCTCGGCGGAGGCGACGCCGGACTGCACCAGGTTGGCCATGCTGGCGACCTGGGTGAGCGGCTGGCTGAACTGCCGCGAGTACTGGATGAACGCCTGCACGTCGCCGATGGACAGCGCGCCGCTGGCGACCCGCAGTCCGCCGACGACGGCGACGAGCACGTACTGCAGGTTGCCGATGAGCATCATCGCGGGCTGGATGATGCCGGAGATGAACTGGGCGCGAAAGCTGGAGGCGAACAGTGCCTCGTTGTGCTCGCGGAAGGTCTCGGCGGACTCGCGCTGCCGGCCGAAGACCTTGACCAGGGCGTGCCCGGTGTACATCTCCTCGATGTGGGCATTCAGCCTGCCGGTGGAGGCCCACTGCTGGACGAACTGCGGCTGCGCCCGCTTGCCGACCTTGGCGGCGACGACCACCGACAGCGGTACGGACACCAGGGCGATCGTCGCGAGCAGCGGGGAGATCCAGAACATCATCGCGAGCACGCCGACGACGGTGAGCAGCGAGTTGACGACCTGTCCGAGCGTCTGCTGCATCGACTGGCTGATGTTGTCGATGTCGTTGGTGACCCGGCTGAGGACCTCGCCGCGCGGCTGCTTGTCGAAGTAGCTCAGCGGCAGGCGGGCGAGTTTGGCCTCGACGTCCTGGCGCAGCCGGTAGCCGGCCCGCTGGATGGCCTTGGTGGCGAGGCGGCCCTGGACGATGCCGAACAGGGCGGAGGCGACGTAGATCGCGAGCACCCAGAGCAGGACGGTGCCGATGGCGCCGAAGTCCATGCCCTGGCCGGGGGTGAAGTCGACGGAGGAGAGCAGGTCGGCGATGCCGCCCTGGCCGTGGGCGCGCAGCCCCTCGACGGCCTGCGCCTTGGAGGTGCCGGGCTCGAAGCGGGCGCCGACGACGCCGGCGAAGATCAGGTCGGTGGCGTTGCCGAGGACCTTGGGGCCGGTGACGGCGCAGCCGATGCTGAGCACGCCGAGGCCGAGGACGGCGGCGAGCAGGGGGCGTTCGGGGCGCAGCAGGCCGAGCAGGCGCTTGCCGGAGCCCTTGAAGTCCATGGACTTCTCGGTGCCCTGGCCGCCCATGAAGCGGCCGGGGCCGGCCGGTCCGCGGCGGGCGGCGGCGGCCTGGGAGTCGCTGGGGAGCTCGTCGGCCGTCGCCCGGTCCGACGGCTGCTGCCCGGCGGGCTGCTGGGGGGCGCTGGGCTTGCGGGGGGTGGTCACGCCGCCTCCTGCTCGGTGAGCTGGGAGAGGACGATCTCCCGGTAGGTCGGGTTGCCGGCCATGAGCTCGTGGTGGGTGCCGCTGCCGACGACGGCGCCTTCGTCGAGGACGATGATGCGGTCGGCGTCGCGGATGGTGGAGACGCGCTGGGCGACGATCAGGACGGTGGCGTCGGAGGTCTCGTGGGAGAGGGCCTTGCGCAGCCGGGCGTCGGTGGCGTAGTCGAGCGCGGAGAAGGAGTCGTCGAAGAGGTAGACGTCGGGCTTGCGCACGAGGGCGCGGGCGATGGCGAGGCGTTGGCGCTGGCCGCCGGAGACGTTGCTGCCGCCCTGGGCGATGGGGGCGTCGAGGCCTTCGGGGAGCTTCTCGACGAAGTCCTTGGCCTGGGCGACGTCGAGGGCGTGCCAGAGTTCCTCGTCGGTGGCGTCGGGCCGGCCGTAGCGGAGGTTGCTGGCGACGGTGCCGGTGAACAGGTAGGGCTTCTGGGGGACGAGGCCGACGCTCTCGGCGATCGCCTCGGGGGCGAGTTCGCGGACGTCGACGCCGTCGAGCAGGACCTGTCCGGTGGTGGCGTCGAAGAGCCGGGGGACGAGGCCGAGGAGGGTGGACTTGCCGCTGCCGGTGGAGCCGATGACGGCGGTGGTCTCGCCGGGGCGGGCGGTGATGGCGATGCCGCGCAGCACGGGGGCCTCGGCGCCGGGGTAGCGGAAGTCGACGTCGCGCAGTTCGAGGTTGCCGCGGCGCAGGACCTCGGTGACGGGCGCGGCGGGCGGCACGACGCTGGAGGAGGTGCCGAGGACCTCCTGGACGCGTTCGGCGCAGACCTCGGCGCGCGGCACCATCATGAACATGAAGGTGGCCATCATGACGCTCATGAGGATCTGCATGAGGTAGGAGAGGAACGCGGTCAGGGCGCCGATCTCCATGCCGCCGCTGTCGATGCGGTGGGCGCCGAACCACAGGACGGCGACGCTGGAGACGTTCACGACGAGCATGACGGCCGGGAACATGAACGACATCAGCCGGCCGACCTGGAGCGCGACGTCGGTGAGGTCGCCGTTGGCCTCGCCGAAGCGGGCCTGCTCGTGGTCGTCCTTGACGAAGGCGCGGATGACGCGGATGCCGGTGATCTGCTCGCGCAGGACGCGGTTCACCGTGTCGATCTTCTCCTGCATGCTGCGGAACTTGGGGCGCAGCGCGCGGACGAGCAGGAGGACGACGGTGCCGAGGAGGGGGATGACGGCGAGCAGCAGGCCGGACAGCGGGACGTCCTGGTTGAGGGCCATGATGATGCCGCCGACGCACATGATCGGTGCGGCGACCATGAGGGTGAAGCTCATCAGGGCCAGCATCTGGACCTGCTGGACGTCGTTGGTGGTGCGGGTGATCAGGGAGGGGGCGCCGAACTGGCCGACCTCGCGGGCGGAGAAGCTCTGGACGCGGTCGAAGACGGCCGCGCGGACGTCGCGTCCGAAGGCCATGGCGGTGTGCGCGCCGTAGTAGACGGCGCCGATCGAGCACAGGGCCTGGACGAGGGTGACGCCGATCATGACGGCGCCGACCCTGAGGATGTAGCCGGTGTCGCCCTTGACGACGCCGCTGTCGATGATGTCGGCGTTGAGAGTGGGCAGGTAGAGCGCGGCGAGGGTCGATACGAGCTGGAGGACGACCAGCAGGGCGATCGGTCGGGAGTACGGGCGCAGGTACGCCCTGAGCAGTCTGATCAGCACTTGCACACTCTTGTCGTCGACGGGTGGATTCGCATCCCAATTCTCGTTCCTTCGTGCACTCGTACAGACGATTCCCCCGGCCGGGACATGAGGTTTGTCCAGTCCTTTGCCGAACCGCCGGGCGGGCCGGGTTGCGGGGTTCACGCGGGTGCCGTCCGCGGGGCACCGGGGTGGTGGCGGGGTGCCTGGCGGGTAGACCCCCTTACGGAATGACCGGTTTCCCCCTAGGCTGCTGATTGCCCCCTTGTTACTCGCCGGTACCGCACGCGTAACGGGGGACCGGCGACCGCCCCCACGGGAGCCGCGACAAATCCCTCAGACGGCCACCCGCCCCCGGAGGTCCTCGTTGAGTTCCGCGCAGTCCCTGATCGACTCCGGCAGCGCCGACATCGTCGCCGGGCGTCCCGCCTCCGTCGCCCACCTGTTCCTGGAGCGGGTCGCCGCGACCCCCAACGCCGAGGCCTACCGCTACCCCGCCCCGGTCGACGAGCAGGCCGCGGACAGCGCCCCCGGCGCCGAGCAGTGGCGTTCGCTCACCTGGGCGCAGACCGCGGCCCGGGTCAAGGCGGTGGCCGCCGGCCTGATGGCGCTCGGCATCCAGCCCGAGGACCGGGTCGCCCTGGCCTCCTCCACCCGCCTGGAGTGGATCGTCGCCGACCTCGGCAACATGTGCGCGGGCGCGGCCACCACGACCGTCTACCCGAGCACCAACGCCGACGAGACGGCCTTCATCCTCTCCGACTCCGGCTGCCGGGCGATGTTCGCGGAGAACGCCGCGCAGCTCGCCAAGGCCGTCGAGCAGATCGGGGAACTGCCCGAACTGCGCACCGTCATCCTGTTCGACGCCCCCGCCGCGGCGCCCGAGACGGCCGGGCTCGACCTCATCACCCTGGCCGAGCTGGAGGAGCGCGGCGCCGCGTACCTCGAGGAGCACCCGGACGCCGTCGAGAAGGCCGTCGCCGCGCTCGACAAGGAGCAGCTGGCCACCCTGATCTACACCTCGGGCACCACCGGTCGCCCCAAGGGCGTGCGCCTGGTGCACGACTGCTGGGCGTACGAGGCGCGCGCCCAGGAGGCGAGCGGGCTGCTCGGCCCGGACGACGTCCAGTTCATGTGGCTGCCGCTGTCGCATGTGTTCGGCAAGACGCTGATCTCGGGCCAGATCGCCACCGGCCACGTGATGGCGGTGGACGGCCGGGTCGACCGGATCATCCACAACCTGCCGGCCATCCGGCCGACCGTCATGGCGTCCGCGCCGCGCATCTTCGAGAAGGTCTACAACGGCATCGCCGGGCGGGCCCGGGCCGAGGGCGGCGCGAAGTACAAGATCTTCCGCTGGGCCGCCGGGGTGGCCCGCGAGTACGCCCGGGTCGTCCAGGAGAACCGGATCGCCACCGGGGTGGACGGCGCGCCGTTCGCCCTGCGGGCGCAGCACGCGGTCGCCGACAAGTTGGTGTACGCGAAGATCCGCGCCGCGTTCGGCGGGCGCCTGCGCGGCGCGGTCTCCGGCAGCGCGGCGCTGGCCCCCGAGATCGGCTACTTCTTCCTCGGCGCCGGCGTGCCGATCCTGGAGGGCTACGGCCTGAGCGAGACCAGCGCCGGCTCCTGCGTCAACCGCAAGGAGGACGTGCGGATCGGCACGGTCGGCCGCGCCCTGCCGGGCACCGAGGTGCGGATCGCCGAGGACGGCGAGATCCTGCTGCGCGGCCCGGGCGTCATGCGCGGCTACCACAACCTGCCGGAGAAGACCGCCGAGGTGCTGGAGCCGGACGGCTGGTTCCACACCGAGGACATCGGCGAGCTCACCGCCGACGGCTTCCTGCGGATCACCGACCGCAAGAAGGACCTGTTCAAGACCTCCGGCGGCAAGTACGTCGCGCCGAGCGAGGTCGAGGGCAAGTTCAAGGCGGTGTGCCCGTTCGTCAGCAACATCCTGGTGATCGGCAACGGCCGCAACTTCTGCACCGCGCTGATCGGCCTGGACGAGGCCGTGATCATGCCGTGGGCCGCCGAGCACGGCCTGGCCGGCAAGTCCTACGCCGAGGTGACCGCCGACCCGCAGGTCCACGAGCTGATCGAGGGCTTCGTGAAGAAGCTCAACGGCGACCTCCAGCGCTGGCAGACGATCAAGAAGTTCCACCTGCTGCCGCGCGACCTCGACATCGAGCACGGCGAGCTCACCCCGAGCCTGAAGATCAAGCGCCCGGTGGTCGAGCGGACCTACGCGGACGCCGTGACCGCGATGTACGCGGGGGCCAACGAGGCCTGAGCCGCCCCCGTCCCGTACGGCCCGCGGGTTCGCCCCGGCCGTACGGGACAATGGGGTCATGCCCTCCGCACTCCCCGACGGCGATCCGGTGCCGTCCGACGGTTCCCTGCCCGCGCACGCCCTCGACGGGCTCGGCACCCGGCCGTTCGGCTTCTACCTGCACGTGCCGTACTGCGCCAGCCGCTGCGGCTACTGCGACTTCAACACGTACACCGCCACCGAGCTCCGCTCCTCGGGCGCGGTCGCCTCGCAGGAGACGTACGCCGACAACGTGATCGCGGAGATCCGGCTCGCCCGTCGCGTCCTGGGCGACGCGGACCTCCCGGTGGAGACGGTCTTCCTCGGCGGCGGCACCCCGACGCTGCTGCCCGCCCGCGACCTGGTGCGGATGCTCGCCGCGATCCGCGACGAGTTCGGGCTCGCCGACGGCGCCGAGGTGACCACCGAGGCCAACCCGGAGTCCGTCGGCCCGGCGTACCTCGCCGAACTGCGCGAGGGCGGCTACAACCGGATCTCCTTCGGCATGCAGAGCGCCCGCCCGCACGTGCTGCAGCTGCTCGACCGCCACCACACCCCGGGCCGCCCCGAGGCCTGCGTGGCCGAGGCCCGCGCGGCCGGCTTCGAGCACGTCAACCTCGACCTCATCTACGGCACCCCCGGCGAGTCCGACGACGACTGGCGGGCCTCCCTGGACGCCGCCATCGGCGCCGGGCCCGACCACGTGTCCGCCTACTCGCTGATCGTCGAGGAAGGCACCCGCCTCGCCGCCCGCGTCAAGCGCGGCGAGCTCCCGATGATCGACGACGACGTCCACGCCGACCGCTACCTGATCGCCGAGCGGGCGCTCGCCGCCGCCGGCTACCACTGGTACGAGGTCTCCAACTGGGCCACCACCCCCGAGGGCCGCTGCCGCCACAACGAGCTGTACTGGACCGGCGCCGACTGGTGGGGTGCCGGCCCCGGCGCCCACAGCCACGTCGGCGGCGTCCGCTGGTGGAACGCCAAGCACCCCGCCGCCTACGCCCGGGCGCTGGCCGAGGGCCGCACCCCCGCCCTGGCCCGCGAGGTGCTGACGGACGAGGACCGCCGCGTCGAGCGCATCCTCCTCGAACTGCGCCTCGCCGAGGGCATCCCGCTCACGCTCCTCACCGACACGGCCCGCGAGGCGGCCGCCGAAGCGCTCGCGAGCGGCCTCCTCGCCCCCGACACCTACGCCGGGGGCCGCGCCACCCTCACCCTCCAGGGCCGTCTCCTGGCGGACGCGGTCGTGCGTGACCTGGTGGACTGAGCCGACCTCTAGGGTGTTCGCGTGACTACTCCAAGTGCGCGAGTGTGGGGGGTTCTGGAGAGCCTTGAGATCCCGGAAGGTGTTCGCGCCGAGCTCATCTTCGGGGAGATCTTGCTGTCCTTGAGCTCCGACCTGACGACCAATCTCATCGTCGAGTCCCTGATCCATCAGATCCCCGCCGAGAGGTGGCATCGCTGGACCAGGCAGGATGTCTCCTGCGGTGGTGGCGGCAGTCGATTGCGGCCGGATCTCGTGGTGTTCGAGAGAGGGGCTGCCGAAGCGACTGTGCCGGTGGCGACGGTGGAGGTGGTCACGAAGACCAGTGCGCTCCGCGACTACCGGACCAAGCGCGAGCTCTACGCCGAGGGCATGATCCCCGTCTACCTGATCGTCGACCCGATCAAGGCCGTCTGCGTGCTGCTCACCGAACCCACCCGGGCGAGCGCCTCGGGTCTGCCGGACTACGTGTCCGAGCGGACCACCAAGTTCGGCGAGCCCATTCCGGTGGATCTGCTGGGCGTCACGCTGGACACCTCGGAGTTCCAGACCTACGCCTGACCCGGGAGGGTCGCGAAGTCGATCAACTCTTCCACCCTGCCCAGGAGTTCGGGCTCCAGGTCCTTGTAGGAGTTCACCTTCGACAGGATGTGCTTCCACGCCGCCGGGGTGTCGACGGGCCAGCCCAGGCGGCGGCAGACGCCTTCCTTCCACACCTCGCCGCGGGGGACCGTCGGCCAGGCCGGGATGCCGACCGAAGACGGCTTCACCGCCTGCCAGATGTCGATGTAGGGGTGGCCGACGACCAGCACGTCCTCGCCGGTGACCCGGGCGGCGATGCGGTGCTCCTTGGTGCCCGGCAGCAGGTGGTCGACCAGGACGCCGAGGCGGCGGCCGGGGCCCGGGGTGAAGTCGGCGACGATCGCGGGCAGGTCGTCCACGCCCTCCAGGTACTCGACCACGACGCCCTCGATCCGCAGGTCGTCGCCCCAGACCCGCTCGACCAGTTCGGCGTCGTGCCGGCCCTCGACGTAGATGCGGGACTCGCGCGCCACCCGGGCGCGGGCGCCGGGGACGGCGACCGAACCGGAGGCGGTGCGGGCCGGGGCGCGGACGGGGGCCGGGCCGGACGGGCGGACCAGGGTGACGACCCTGCCCTCCAGCAGGAAGCCGCGCGGCACCATCGGGAACACCCGGTGCTTGCCGAAACGGTCCTCCAGGGTGACGGTGAACCCCTCCGCCGTCTTCTCGCAGCGCACCACCGCCCCGCAGAAGCCGGTCGCCGCCTCCTCGACCACGAGGTCCCGCTCGGCGGGCACCTCCGGGGCGGGTGCCTGCTTCTTCCACGGCGGGGTCAGGTCGGGTCCGTACTGGCGGCTGCGCATGCCGGCGAGTCTACGGACGGCCCGTCAGAGACCGGGCGCGCCCCACACCGGGAACCAGCGGCCGAGGTCCTTCTCCAGCCGCAGGTCGTTCGCCAGCATCGCGTTGATCTGCAGCTCCAGCGGGCTGTTGCGCCGCTCCCCGCCGCCGGGCATCGGCGCGAACGGGTAGAACGTGCCGCGCTTGTACAGGTAGACCAGCGCCAGCGACTGCCCCTCCCCGTTCCGGAAGCCCACCAGCGAGCAGAGCAGCTGCGGCCCGAAGCCGTTCGCCTCCAGCTCGCTGTTGACCGCGTGCAGGTCGTTCACCAGCTCCGGCAGTTCCTCCGCGGTGTGCCGGGCGAGCAGCCACGAGTAGCCGTAGCCGTCCTTGGAGGCCTCCACCGGGACGCCGCCGCGCTCGGTGTCGGCGTCGAGCAGCGCCCGCACCTGCTGCTCGACCTGGACGAACGCGGCGCCCTCGACGGCCGCGAAGCACACCGAGCCGAGCCCGGTGGGCAGGAACCCGGCGCCGGCCTCCAGGGTGAGCGCGGCCGAGGGGACGCCGAACAGCTGGTCGAGGTCGGGCTTGACGGGCTTGGTGCGGCCGAACAGGGCGTCCAGGATTCCCACGGCGGTCCCTTCAGGCGGTCGGCGGGTCGGCGGGGCTCAGCGGCCCAGCTGGGCGGAGATCTTCGCCAGCTGCTCCAGCCGCTTCTCCAGCGTCGGGTGGGTGGAGAGCAGCTGGGAGGCCGTCTCCTTGGCGCTCAGCGCCGGGGCGAAGTAGAAGGCGTTGTAGGGCTGGGCCTGGCGCAGGTCCTTGGACGGGATCGCGGCGATCTGCCCGGTGACCTTGGTGAGCGCCGACGCGAGCGCGCTGGGCCGGCCGGTGAGCTGGGCGGCGGCGCGGTCGGCGGCGAGCTCGCGGTAGCGCGACAGCAGCCGTGTGAGCAGGAAGCTGATCGCGTAGACGACGATCGACACCAGCGGGATGATCAGCGCCGCGATCGCCGCGTTCTGGTCGTTGTTGTTGCGCCCGCCGCCGATGAACCCGCCGTACATGGCGATCCTGGTCATCGCCCCGGCGAGGACGCCGAGGAACCCGGCGATCGTCATCACGGCGACGTCCCGGTGGGCGACGTGCGAGAGCTCGTGCGCGAGGACGCCCTCCAGCTCCTCGGGCTCCAGCCGGCGCAGCAGGCCGGTGGTGACGCACACGACGGCGTTCTGCGGGTTGCGGCCGGTGGCGAAGGCGTTCGGCATGTCGCTGTCGGCGACCGCCACCCTGGGCTTGGGCATGTCGGCGAGCGCGCAGAGCCGGTCGACGGTGCCGTGCAGCTGCGGGTACTGCTCGGGGGACACCGGGCGGGCGCCCATGGCCCGTTCGGTGATCTTGTCGCTGAACCAGAACTGGGCCACGAACAGCCCGCCGGAGATCAGCACGATCAGGGGCCAGGCGCCGCGCAGCAGCACGATCAGCAGGCCGGTGAATCCGACGTACAACAGCCCGATCACGAACATGGTCCCGACCATCCGGCCGGTCAGGCCGCGGTCGGGCGCGAATCGGGTGTGCTGGGCCGAGCTCGACATCGCTTGCTCCTCCGTTCGCCGTCCGCTATCGATGCTGCCACCCGGACGGCCGCGGGGCACCACCCCCGCGCCGGGAACTGCGGGCAGGATCACCCCCGCTGCGCCGTTCCTGCCGTCGGACCCGGGCCGTACACTGGCAGGTAGGGTTCTGGCACTCGTGCGCTCAGAGTGCCAAACCCGGGCCTTCCAGGCCCGCATCAGCTCGATACGTCACAACGGACAACGTGCGAAGACGGAGGTGCGTGCCCCATGGCCGGTGAGGTCCGCCAGCTCGACGACCGCAAGCTCGCCGTGCTGCGCGCGATCGTCCAGGACTACGTGGGCACCGAGGAGCCGGTCGGCTCGAAGGCCCTGGTGGAGCGGCACAACCTCGGGGTCTCCCCGGCCACCGTCCGCAACGACATGGCGGCGCTGGAGGAGGAGGGGTACATCCACCAGCCGCACACCAGCGCCGGGCGCATCCCCACCGACAAGGGGTACCGGCTGTTCGTCGACCGGCTCGCCGAGGTCAAGCCGATGAGCGCGCCCGAGCGGCGCGCGATCCGGCACTTCCTGGAGGGCGCGGTCGACCTGGACGACACCGTCGCACGCACCGTGCGGCTGCTCGCCCAGCTCACCCGGCAGGTCGCCGTCGTGCAGTACCCCTCGCTGAGCCGCTCCACCGTGCGGCACATCGAACTCGTCGCGCTCGCCCCGGCCAAGGTGATGCTGGTCCTGATCACCAACACCGGCCGGGTCGAGCAGCGGATGGTGGACTGCCCGGGCACCGTCGGCGAGACGGCCTTGTCGGACCTGCGGGCCCGGATCAACGCGCGGGCCGTCGGCCAGCGCCTGCCGGACGTCCCGGCGGCGCTGGAGGAGCTGCCCGCGATGTTCGAACAGGTCGACCGGCCGACCGTCACCACGGTCCTGGCGACGTTGTTCGAGGCGCTCGCCGAGCAGAACGAGGAGCGGATCATGCTGGCCGGCACGGCGAACCTGACCCGCTTCGGCCACGACTTCCCGCTCACCATCCAGCCGGTCCTGGAAGCCCTGGAGGAGCAGGTCGTCCTGCTCCGCCTCCTGGGTGAGACCACGGACGCGGCGATGACGGTCCGGATCGGCCGGGAGAACGCCTACGAGGGGCTGAATTCCACCTCGGTGGTGTCCGTCGGCTACGGTTCGGGCGACGAGAGCGTGGCCAAACTGGGTGTGATCGGTCCGACCCGGATGGACTATCCGGGCACAATGGGGGCGGTGCGAGCGGTGGCGCGGTACGTGGGTCAGATCCTGGCCGAGTCGTAGCAATCAGCCACCGCTGGACAGACCAGCGGTGGTGCCCTGTCGCAGCACTACTACAGGCGGAACAAGCGGAGCATTAGGTGGCCACGGACTACTACGCGGTACTCGGCGTCCGACGGGATGCGGGGCAGGACGAGATCAAGAAGGCGTTCCGGCGCCTGGCACGCGAACTGCACCCGGACGTCAACCCGGACCCGAAGACGCAGGAGCGGTTCAAGGAGATCAACGCCGCCTACGAGGTGCTCTCCGACCCGCAGAAGCGGCAGGTCTACGACCTCGGCGGCGACCCGCTCTCGCCGGGCGGCGGCGGTGGCGCGGGCGGCTTCGGCGCCGGCGCGGCCGGTTTCGGCTTCTCCGACATCATGGACGCCTTCTTCGGCGCCGCGGCCGGCCAGCGGGGCCCGCGCTCGCGCACCCGCCGCGGGCAGGACGCCATGATCCGGCTGGAGATCACCCTGGAGGAGGCCGCGTTCGGCACCACCAAGGAGCTCCAGGTCGACACGGCCGTCACCTGCACCACGTGCAGCGGGGAGGGCGCCGCGCCCGGCACCTCCGCGCAGACCTGTGACATGTGTCGCGGCAAGGGCGAGGTCTCCCAGGTCACCCGGTCCTTCCTGGGTCAGGTCATGACCTCCCGCCCCTGCCCGCAGTGCCAGGGCTTCGGCACCGTCGTGCCGACCCCGTGCCCGGAGTGCGCCGGCGACGGCCGGGTCCGCGCCCGCCGCACCCTGACCGTCAAGATCCCGGCCGGTGTCGACAACGGCACCCGGATCCAGCTGGCCGGCGAGGGCGAGGTCGGCCCCGGCGGCGGCCCGGCCGGCGACCTGTACGTCGAGATCGCCGAGACCACGCACACCGTCTTCCAGCGGCGCGGGGACGACCTGCACTGCACCGTCACCATCCCGATGACGGCCGCCTCGCTCGGCACCCAGGTGCCGCTGCAGACCCTGGACGGGCTGGAGGAGGTCGACATCCGGCCCGGCACCCAGTCCGGCCAGTCGATCCCGCTGCACGGCCGCGGCATCACCCACCTGCGCGGGGGCGGCCGGGGCGACCTGATAGTGCACGTCGAGGTGCAGACGCCCACCAAGCTCGACCCCGAGCAGGAGGAGCTGCTGCGCCGCCTCGCGGTGCTGCGCGGCGAGGAGCGCCCGTCCGGCCAGTTCGCGCCGGGCCAGCAGGGCCTGTTCTCGCGTCTGAAGGACGCGTTCAACGGCCGCTAGCCGTCCGCGGAGGGGTGCCGGGGTCCTCGCCCCGGCACCCCTTTCGCGTTCCGTCCCCCCTGGTCGCGGGCCCTGGCCGTGGTTGCCGGCCCGGGCCGCAGGTCCCACCCCGGAAAGGTTCCCCCTCATGACCGCCCCCGTGTTCGTCGTAGAGACCGAGCGGATCGCCGCCGCCGCGCCCGGGGCCGTGGTGCGGCTGGACGGGCCGGAGGGGCGCCACGCGGCCGCGGTGAAGCGGCTGACGGCGGGCGAGGCGGTCACCCTGGCCGACGGGCTGGGGCTCGGCGTGGACGGGACGGTCGCCGAGGTGCTCGGCAAGGACGCGATCGACGTCACGGTGGCCGCCGTGCGCCGCGAGCCGGAGCCGGCGCCGCGGATCGTCGTCGTCCAGGCGCTGCCCAAGGGCGACCGCGGCGAGCTGGCCGTGGAGACCATGACCGAGGTCGGCGTGGACGTCGTGATCCCGTGGGCCGCCTCGCGCTGCATCACCCAGTGGAAGGGCGAGCGCGGCGCCAAGGCGCTCGCCAAGTGGCGCGCCACCGCCCGGGAGGCGGGCAAGCAGTCCCGCCGACTGCGCTTCCCCGAGGTGCGGGACCTGATGACGACCCGCCAGCTGGCCCCCGTCCTGGCCGGTGCCGCGTTCGCCGCGGTGCTGCACGAGGAGGGCTCCGAGCCGCTGGCCGCCGCCGCGCTGCCGGCCGCCGGGGACGTCGTCCTGGTGGTCGGCCCCGAGGGCGGCGTCTCCCCGGAGGAGCTGGCCGCCTTCGCCGAGGCGGGCGCGAAGCCGCACCGGCTCGGCCCGTCGGTGCTGCGCACCTCGACGGCCGGCGTGGCCGCCGGGGCGCTGCTGCTCGGGCGCACGGGGCGCTGGGCCTGACGGCCCCTGCGTTCGGGGGCCGCCCGGATCCCGTCCGGTTTTCGCCCGGATCCCACTCGGTTCCCGCCCGGATCCCGCCCCGGTCTCACCCGGGTGGAGTCGGGTAAAAGCGGCCCGCCCCGTCCGCGTACGTGCCTACGCTGGCGGCGTGACGGAACCCCTCAGCAACCCTGTCGGCGCATACCTGCGCCACCCGCATCTGCACGGTGACCTGGTCACCTTCGTCGCCGAGAACGACGTCTGGCTCGCCCCGCTGGACGCTGGCCGGGCCTGGCGGCTGACGGCCGATCACCTGCCCGTCCACCACCCGCGGTTCTCCCCGGACGGGCGGCACATCGCCTACACCTCCGCCCGGGACGGCGCGCCCGAGGTGCACGTCGTGCCGGTGGACGGCGGCCCGTCGCGGCGTCTGACCCACTGGGGCAGCGGCCAGACCCAGCTACAGGGGTGGACCGCCGACGGCCGTCCGATCGCCACCACCACCGCCGGGCAGGCCACCCTGCGCCGCACCTGGGCGCACGCGGTGCCGCTGGACGGCGGCGAGCCGGTGCGGCTGCCGTACGGGCCGGTCGGCGGGCTGGCCTTCGAGCCGGACGGCGACCGGGTGCTGCTGGGCACCGTCAACAACCGCGAACCGGCCTGGTGGAAGCGCTACCGGGGCGGCCGGGCGGGCAAGCTGTGGATCGGCCGGGACGAGTTCGTCCGGATCCACGAGGACCTCGACGGGCAGCTCTCCTCGCCGCTGTGGGTGGCCGGCACGGACGGCTCGCGGATCGCGTTCCTGTCCGACCACGAGGGCGTCGGCGAGCTCTACTCCAGCCTCCCGGACGGCACCGGCCTGCGCCGCCACACCACCTCCCCGGACGGCTTCTACGCCCGCAACGCCGCCACCGACGGCACCCGGGTGGTCTGGCACCGGGCCGGCGACCTGTGGCTCCTGGAGGACCTGGCCGAGGGCGCCGAGCCGCGCCGCCTGGACGTCCGGCTGGCCGGGCCGCGCACCGGCCGCCGCCCGCGCCCGGTGCACGCCGCGCACTGGCTGGAGACCGTCGCCCCGGACCGCACCGGCCGGGCCAGCGCCGTCGTGGTGCGCGGGAGCGTGCACTGGCTGACCCACCGCGAGGGCCCGGCCCGGGTGCTGGACGAGACGCCGGGCGTGCGCGGCCGGCTGGCCCGCGTGGTGCCGGGCGAGGACGGCGCGCAGGGCGTGCTGTGGGTGTCGGACGCCGGGGGCGAGGACGGGCTGGAGTTCGCCCCCGCCGTCCACGGCGCCGAGCGCCGCCGGCTGGCCGCCGGACAGCTCGGCCGGGTCAACTCGCTGGTGGTCTCCCCGGACGGCAAGCAGGCGGCGCTCGGCGTGCACGACGGCCGGGTGCTGCTGGTGACGCTCGCCGACGGCGCCGTGCACGAGCTGGCCCGCAGCACCGACGGCGAGGTCAGCGGCCTGGTGTTCAGCCCGGACTCCGCGTGGCTGGCCTGGTCGCGACCGGTGCCGGGCAGCGGGGCGTGGTCGCTGCGCCAGATCGTGCTGGCGAACCTGGCCACCCGGACGGTCGGCGAGGTCACCCAGCAGCGCTTCGTCGACACCGCGCCGGCCTTCACCGCGGACGGCCGCTACCTGGCCTTCCTGTCGGAGCGCAACTTCGACCCGGTCTACGACTCGCACGTCTTCGACCTGTCCTTCCCCAACGGCTGCCGCCCGTACCTGATCACGCTGGCCGCCGACACGCCGTCCCCGTTCGGCCCGCAGCGGGCCGGGCGCCCGCTCGGCGGGGAGGACGAGGAGCCGCGCGGCAAGAAGGGCGACGGCGAGGAGGGCGGCGCCGACGCCGCGCCGGTGACCAGGGTCGACCTGGACGGCATCGCCGACCGGATCGTCCCCTTCCCGGTGGAGGGCGGCCGCTTCGGCGCGCTCAAGGCGGGCAAGGACGGCGTGCTGTGGACGCGCCTGCCGCTGCTCGGCGAACTCGGCGACGAGGCGGCCTCGCTGGAGGACGAACGGCCCCGGGCCACGCTGGAGCGCTTCGACCTCAAGAAGCGCCGGGCCGAGCCGCTCGTGCACGGCCTGGACTGGTTCGCGGTCAGCGGGGACGGCAGCCGGCTGGCGGTCGTGGACGAGGGCGAGCTGCGGATCCTCCCGGCCGACCACAAGGCGGGCGACGAGGACGAGACGGCCGTCGACCTCGCCCGGCTGCGGGTGACGGTCGACCCGGCCGCCGAGTGGCGCCAGATGTACGCCGAGAACGGCCGGCTGATGCGCGACAACTTCTGGCGCCCGGACCTCGCCGGCGTCGACTGGGACGGCGTCCTGGAGCGCTACCGCCCGCTGGTCGAACGGGTCGGCTCGCACGACGACCTGGTCGACCTGCTCTGGGAGGTGCACGGCGAACTCGCCACCTCGCACGCCTACGTCATGCCCTACGGCCTGCACACCGAGCCCGCGCGGCGCCAGGGCCTGCTCGGCGCCGACCTGGTCAAGGACGGGGACCTCTGGCGGATCGCCCGGATCCTGCCCGGCGAGTCCTCCGACCCCCGGGCCCGCTCGCCGCTCGCCGCGCCCGGCGCCGCGATCCGCCCCGGGGACGCCGTCCTCGCCGTCAACGGCCGCCCGGTGGACCCGGTCACCGGCCCGGCGCCGCTGCTGGCCGGGACCGCCGGGCAGCCCGTCGAGCTCACCGTGGCCGGCAAGGACGGCACCGACCAGCGCCACCCGGTGGTCGTCCCGCTCGCCGACGAGGAGGCGCTGCGCTACCACGACTGGGTGGCCGGGCGCCGGGCCGAGACCCGCGAGCTGTCCGGCGGGCGGCTCGGCTACCTGCACATCCCGGACATGCAGAGCGCCGGCTGGGCCCAGCTCCACCGCGACCTGCGCTCCGAGATGGCCAAGGAGGGCGTGATCGTCGACATCCGGGAGAACCGGGGTGGCCACACCTCCCAGCTGGTGATCGAGAAGCTGGCCCGCCGGATCGTCGGCTGGAACGTCGCCCGGGACATCACCAGCTCGCAGCCCTACCCCGGGGACGCCCCGCGCGGACCGGTCGTCGCGCTCGCCGACGAGTACTCCGGTTCGGACGGCGACATCGTCAACGCCGCGATCCAGGCACTGGGGCTCGGCCCGGTGGTCGGCACCCGGACGTGGGGCGGGGTGATCGGCATCGACAGCCGCTACCACCTGGTCGACGGCACCCTGGTCACCCAGCCCAAGTACTCGTTCTGGCTGGAGAACTACGGCTGGGGCGTGGAGAACCACGGCGTCGACCCGGACGTCGAGGTGCCGATCGCGCCGCACGAGTGGGCCGCGGGCGAGGACCCGCAGCTGGCCGCCGGCGTGCGCATCGCGCTGGCCGCGCTCGCCGAGGCGCCGGCCCGGACGGCGCCGCCGCTGCCCTGGCAGTAGGGGCGGGTCCGGAGCGGGAAGTCGGGTGGGCCGACTTCCCGCTCCGGGCGGTGAGTAGGATGCGGGGCTGATCTTGCTCGACAGCTCTACGGGGGAGCACATGGCACAGGGCTATCCATCACCGCAGCAGTACGGCCAGAACCCTTACGCACAGCCGCAGCCGCCGCAGCAGGCGTACCCGGCGCAGGGGTACCCGCCGAATCCGTACGGGCAGCAGCAGCCGCCGCAGCAGTACCAGCAGCCGCAGCAGCAGTCGCCACAGCCGTACCAGCAGCCACAGCCACCGCAGCAGTACCAGCAGCAGTCGCCGCAGCAGTACCAGCAGCCGCAGCAGCAGCAGTACCAGCAGCCCCAGCCGCAGTACGGTCAGAATCCGTACCCGCCGCACGGGCAGAACCCGTACCCGGCGCACGGCCAGCCGTACCAGCCGCAGCCGGCCCAACAGCCGCAGCCCGCGCAGCCGTACGCGGCCCACGGGCAGGGGTTCGACGCCGCCACCGCGGCGCCCACGCCGCCGGAGACCAGCAACTACCGGCGCTTTCCGGCCATCCTGATCGACTTCCTGGTCGCCGTCGGCCCGGCCTTCGCCGTCGCGAACAAGGCCGGCCACGCGGGCAAGCACGGCGCGGTCGCCGGCGTGCCGTGGATCGTCGGCCTGCTGGCCACCGGCCTCGTCCTGTCGTTCGTCAACCAGGTGCTGCTCGCCCGCCTCACCGGCTTCAGCGTCGGCAAGGGCGTCATGGCGCTGCGGGTGATCCGCCGCAAGCGCGTCATGCACCCCAACACCTGGCGGCTCACCCGGCGTTGGCTGATCGGCTTCGTCGTCCTGCTGGTCAGCTGGCTCAGCGAGGAGTTCGAGGGCGAGGGCGACATCGTCGGCGTGCGGATCGTGCGCTGGAAGCACCTGCGGGAGTACGAGCAGGCCACCGGGCGGCTCGGCTAGGCTGCGGCCGTACGGCCCCAGCGCAGACGAAGCACGACCCCGAACGCGATCCCGAGGAGAATCCGATGGCCGGCGAGCCGCAGCCCGACTGCCTGTTCTGCAAGATCGTGGCGGGCGACATCCCGGCCACGGTGGTGCGCAAGACCGAGCGCGTCCTCGCCTTCCGCGACATCGCCCCGAAGGCGCCGGTGCACGTCCTCGTCATCCCGCACGTCCACTACCCGAACGCCGCCGCGCTGGCCGCCGCCGAGCCGGAGATCGCCGGCGAACTCCTCGCCGAGGCGGGCCTGGTGGCCAGGGACGAGGGCGTCGAGGACTACCGGCTGATCTTCAACACCGGCGCCGGCGCGGGGCAGACCGTCTTCCACGCGCACGTGCACGTGCTCGGCGGCAAGCCGATGACCGAGAGCATGGTCTGACCTACGTGTCGCAGCGCGAACTCGTCGTCCTCGGCACCGCCAGCCAGGTGCCCACCCGGCACCGCAACCACAACGGCTACCTCCTGCGCTGGGACGGCGAGGGACTGCTGTTCGACCCCGGAGAGGGCACCCAGCGGCAGATGCTGCACGCCGGGGTCTCGGCCACCCAGATCACCCGGATCGCCGTGACCCACTTCCACGGCGACCACTGCCTGGGCCTCGCCGGGGTGATCCAGCGGATCAACCTGGACCGCGTCCCGCACCCGGTCGACGTCTACTTCCCCGCCTCCGGCGAGGTCTACTTCGAGCGGCTGCGGCACGCCACCGCCTACCACGAGACGGCGGTGCTGCGCCCGCGCCCGATCGACGAGCCGGGCCCGCTGCCCGCGCCCGGCGCGCGCTTCGCGCTGGACGCGGTGCGCCTCTCGCACCCGGTGGAGTCCTTCGGCTACCGGCTGTCCGAGCCGGACGGCCGCCGCCTGGTGCCCGAACGGCTCGCCGCCCTCGGCATCCGGGGCCCGGCGGTCGGCCGGCTGCAGCACGATGGCGCGATCGAGGCGGACGGCCGGACGGTCACCCTGGACGAGGTCAGCGAGCCCAGGCTCGGCCAGAAGTTCGCGTTCGTGATGGACACCCGGCTCTGCGAGGGCGTCCACGAACTGGCCGAGGGTGCCGACCTGCTGGTCGTCGAGTCCACCTTCACCGACGCCGACGCCCACCTCGCCGAGGACCACGGCCACCTCACCGCCGGGCAGGCCGCCAAGGCCGCCGCCGAGGCCGGTGTGCGCACCCTCGTGCTGACCCACTTCTCCCAGCGCTACCCCGACCTCGGCCAGCACCTGGCCGACGCCCGCAAGCACTTCGACGGCGAACTGGTGCTCGCCGGCGACCTCGCCCGGGTGCCCGTCCCGCCGCGGCGGCTGCCCTGAGCGTCCGCCTTCGCGCTCGCGGAACCCGTGGTGAGGCCGGGAGCGCCGAAAAGGGCTCGCGCCGTCCCCCGATCTGCCGCAGCATCGTCGGGTGCGGCCCCGCCGCCCGCCGCGGCGATCACGCTCGCGGCGTACCCTGGTGCCCCGGAGACACCGAGCGGCACACGACACCACGGATGGGATGAGGCAGGCCCCAGCGCCGACCTATGAGTGACACATCGCAGACCCGTACCAATGGTCAGTCGCGCCCCGAACCGGCCGACGACGGCCGCGTCAGCGCCCGGATCGTCATCCCCGAAAAGCACCCGATGGTCACCCTGCTCGGCACGGCGGACTCGCTGCTGCGCGTGATCGAGCAGGGCTTCCCCGCCGCCGACATCCACGTCCGCGGCAACGAGGTGACCGCCACCGGGGCACCCGCCGAGGTCGGCCTCGTGCAGAAGCTCTTCAACGAGATGATGCTGGTGCTGCGCACCGGCCAGCCCCTCACGGAGGACTCCGTGGAGCGTTCCATCGCCATGCTCCGCAGCCAGGAGGAGGACCCGGACAGCCCGGCGCCGTCCCAGGTGTTCACCGCGAACATCCTGTCCAACCGCGGCCGCACGATCCGCCCCAAGACCCTCAACCAGCAGCGCTACGTCGACGCGATCGACCGGCACACGATCGTCTTCGGCCTCGGCCCGGCCGGCACCGGCAAGACCTACCTCGCGATGGCCAAGGCCGTCCAGGCCCTGCAGGCCAAGGAGGTCAACCGGATCATCCTGACCCGCCCGGCCGTCGAGGCGGGGGAGCGGCTGGGCTTCCTGCCCGGCACCCTCTACGAGAAGATCGACCCGTACCTGCGCCCGCTGTACGACGCGCTGCACGACATGATGGACCCGGACTCCATCCCGCGCCTGATGGCGGCCGGCACCATCGAGGTCGCCCCGCTCGCCTACATGCGCGGCCGGACCCTCAACGACGCCTTCATCATCCTGGACGAGGCCCAGAACACCTCGCCCGAGCAGATGAAGATGTTCCTCACCCGCCTCGGTTTCAACTCCCGGGTGGTGGTCACCGGCGACACCAGCCAGATCGACCTCCCGGGCGGCACCCGCAGCGGTCTCAAGGTCGTCCAGGAGATCCTGGCCGACGTGCCCGACATCCACTTCTCCGTCCTCACCAGCACCGACGTGGTCCGCCACAAGCTGGTCGGCCGGATCGTGGACGCGTACGAACGCTGGGACGCCCGGCAGGAGGCCGAGGACAACGCCCCGGCCGCCCGCAAGCCCGCCCAGCGGCGCGCGGCGAGCAAGGCCACGGCGCCCCGCGCACCCCGACAGTCCCATCGCACCGAAAGCTGAGCGAACAGCCCGTCATGTCGATCGACATCGCCAACGAGTCCGGTTGGGACGCCGACGAGGAAGCCATCCTCGACGTCGCCCGCTTCGCCCTGGACAAGATGCGGATCCACCCGCAGTCCGAACTGTCCGTGATCCTGGTGGACGGCGCGGCGATGGAGGAGCTGCACATCCAGTGGATGGACCTCCCCGGACCCACCGACGTGATGTCCTTCCCCATGGACGAGCTGCGCCCCGGCAAGGAGGGCGAGGAGCTGCCGCAGGGCCTGCTCGGCGACATCGTGCTCTGCCCCGAGGTCGCCGAGCAGCAGGGCAAGGCGGCCCCGTCCAAGCACTCGATGGACGAGGAGCTCCAGCTGCTCACCGTCCACGGCGTGCTGCACGTGCTCGGCTACGACCACGAGGAGCCCGAGGAGGAGGAAGAGATGTTCGCCCTCCAGAAGCGGATCCTCGACGACTGGCGGGCCGGTCGCGGGCTCGGCGGCCTCTCGCCGGCCCCCACCACCCACTGAGCGCGGAGCCCGAACTCCTGTGAGTGGTGAGAGTACGAGCTTCATCCTCGGTGCCGTGCTGCTCGTCGTGCTCGGCTGGCTGGCCGCGTGCGCCGAGGCGGGCATCTCCCGGGTGTCCCGGTTCCGGGCCGAGGAGGCCGTCCGCTCCGGGCGGCGCGGCTCGGCCCGGCTGCTGACCGTCGCCTCCGACCCGATCCGCTACCTCAACCTGGCCACCCTGATCCGGGTGGCCAGCGAGATGGCGGCGGCCGTCCTGGTCACCGTGGTGTGCGTGCGCAACGTGGCCCCGACCTGGCAGGCCGTGCTGCTCGCCTTCGGCGTGATGGTGCTGGTGTCGTTCGTCGCGGTGGGCGTCTCGCCGCGCACGATCGGGCGCCAGCACCCGCTGACCACGGCGACCGCGGCCTCCTTCGTGCTGCTGCCGCTGGCCGCCGTGCTCGGCCCGATCCCGCGGCTGCTGATCCTGCTCGGCAACGCGCTGACCCCGGGCAAGGGCTACCGCGAGGGGCCGTTCGCCTCCGAGGCGGAGCTGCGCGCCCTCGTCGACCTCGCCGAGAAGGACGACCTGATCGAGGACGAGGAGCGCCGCATGGTGCACTCGGTCTTCGAGCTGGGCGACACCATCGTCCGCGAGGTCATGGTGCCGCGCACCGACCTGGTGATGATCGAGCGGCACAAGACCGTCCGGCAGGCGCTGACGCTGGCGCTGCGCTCGGGCTTCTCGCGCATCCCGGTGGTCGGCGACAACGAGGACGACGTCGTCGGCATCGTCTACCTGAAGGACCTCGTCCGGCGCACCCACATCAACCGGGAGGCCGAGTCGGAGGAGGTCGGCGCGGTGATGCGCCCGGCCGTCTTCGTCCCGGACTCCAAGCCGGCCGGCGACCTGCTGCGCGAGATGCAGCAGCGCCGCTCGCACGTGGCGATCGTGATCGACGAGTACGGCGGCACGGCCGGCCTGGTCACCATCGAGGACGTCCTGGAGGAGATCGTCGGCGAGATCACCGACGAGTACGACCGGGAGATCGCGCCCGTGGAGGACCTCGGCGACGGCTCCTACCGGATCACCGCCCGCCTCCTGGTCGAGGACCTCGGCGAACTCTTCGGCATCGAGCTGGAGGACGAGGACGTCGAGACCGTCGGCGGCCTGCTCGCCAAGCACCTCGGCCGCGTCCCGATCCCCGGCTCCGCCTGCGAGATCCCGCTGCCCGAACCCGCCGACACCGGCCTGACCGGCATCCTGCTGACCGCCGAGTCCTCCGCCGGCCGCCGCAACCGCATCGGCTCGATGGTCGCCACCCCCGTCCGCCGGGCCGACGACCCCTCGGACGACCAGGGCGAGTAGCCGCGAGTAGCGGCGGCGGGTCGGCGGAGCGACCATGGAGGGCATGACGCATCAACTTCGCGCGGAGTACGGCCCGCAAGGGGCGGCGGGCGGGGTCAAGGTCTGGCACGTGGTCCGGGACGGCGACCTCGCGATGGCGCTGTGCGGCCGGACCATGGCGGACGAGGCCGAGACCCGGCCCGAGCAGGAATGGGGCACCGGGTTGCGCTGCTGTCAGCAGTGCGGCTCGCTCTACATGCACGAGGTCCCGCACATGCAGGGGAGCCATCCCTACAGCTAGGCCGGGTGCCGCCCGGCCGGCCCATGGTGGAGGTCGCCATGAAGCTGCAAGACGAACTGCCCGTCGACTCGAAGCTCGCCACCGTGTGGCGGGCCGGGGCGGGGCTCGGGGGGATCTTCCTGATCGTGTTCGGGTGCCTCGGCCTGGCCGACCACCCGGGGTTCCTCGCGACGCACGGTGACCGCGTCGCCGGGCTGTCGACCAACGGGACGCTGAGCATCCTGTCCATCGTGGTGGGCGCGATCCTGGTGGTGGGGGCGGTGATCGGCGGGAACTTCGCGTCGAACCTGAACATGGTGGTCGGCGTGCTGTTCGTGCTGTCAGGGTTCTACGGGCTGACGGTGCTCGGCCGGCCGGACGCCAACATCCTCAACTTCCGGATGTCGAACGTGCTGTTCGCCTTCGTGTTCGGGACCGTCGTGACGACGTTCGGGATGTACGGACGGGTGAGCAGCCACCTGCCGCACGACAACCCGTTCTGGCGCGGGCGCATCGAGCGGGAGACGCCGCTGCCGTCCGGTCCGAAGACCTTCGTCAAGGTCCTCAACCCGAACCCGGGACCGACCCAGCCGGTCGGCCACTGAGGGCCGCCCCGGGCCCCGCGGGCCGGTCGGCGCCTATGCTCGGCGCATGAGTGACAACGTCGAGCTCGACCCCGAAGACAAGAAGATCATCACCCTGGCCCGCTCGGCCCGCGCCCGCAACGGCGTCCCCGAGGGGGCCGCGGTGCGTGACGAGACCGGGCGGACGTACGTGGCCGGGACGGTCGCGCTGGAGTCGCTGCGGCTGAGCGCGCTGCAGACGGCCGTCGCGATGGCGGTGGCCAGCGGGGCGAAGTCGCTGGAGGCGGCGGCCGTGGTGAGCGAGGCGGAGCGGCCGGCCGAGGCCGACCTGGCGGCCGTGCGGGACCTCGGCGGGGCCGGGACGCCACTGCTGCTGGCCGGTCCGGACGGGACGCTCCGGGTGGCGGTCAAGGCCTCCTGAGGGGCGTTCTCGCGCGTTCCCGACGCGTCGGTGGCCCGGCGGAACGTTCCTGCGTTCAGCAGATAATCTCACCGGAGGGGAATCGGTGAGGGGGCTGGGGACATGGGCACGGTGGCGTTCTTCGCCGGGCTGCTGCTGTTCGTGATGGGGATGGGCAAGTGGCAGGAGACCGGCTCGCCCTGGTGGCTCGGGGGCTCGCTGGCCTTCCTCCTGCTGCTGATCGTCGCCGCGCTGACCTCGCGCGGCGGCGGTTCGAAGGGCTGACCGCGCGGCCGGGTCGGCCGGCTCCCGGTGATCAGGGAGAATGGAGCGCATGAGTGCCCCTTCCTCCCCGTACCGATCCGGATTCGCGTGCTTCGTCGGCCGGCCCAACGCGGGCAAGTCGACCCTGACCAACGCCCTGGTGGGGACGAAGGTCGCGATCACCTCCGACCGTCCGCAGACCACCCGGCACACCGTGCGCGGCATCGTCCACCGCCCGGACGCCCAGCTCGTCCTGGTGGACACCCCCGGTCTGCACAAGCCCCGCACCCTGCTCGGCGAGCGCCTCAACGACCTGGTCCGCTCCACCTGGGCCGAGGTCGACGTGATCGGCTTCTGCCTGCCCGCCGACCAGAAGCTCGGCCCCGGCGACAAGTTCATCGCCAAGGAGCTCGCCGAGATCAAGAAGACCCCCAAGGTCGCCATCGTCACCAAGACCGACCTGGTCGACTCCAAGCGGCTGGCCGAGCAGCTGATCGCCGTCCACCAGCTCGGCGTCGAGCTGGGCATCGAGTGGGCCGAGATCATCCCGGTCTCGGCGGTGGGCGACAAGCAGGTGGAGCTGGTCGCCGACCTGATCACCAAGCTGCTGCCGGAGGGCATGCCGCTGTACCCGGACGGCGACCTCACCGACGAGCCCGAGCAGATCATGGTCGCCGAGCTGATCCGTGAGGCCGCCCTGGAGGGCGTGCGGGACGAGCTGCCGCACTCGCTGGCCGTCGTGGTCGAGGAGATGCTGCCGCGCGAGGGCCGCCCGGCGGACCGTCCGCTGCTGGACATCCACGCGAACGTCTACATCGAGCGGCAGAGCCAGAAGGCGATCGTCATCGGCGCCAAGGGCGCGCGGCTCAAGCACGTCGGCACGACGGCCCGCAAGCACATCGAGGCGCTGCTCGGCACGCCGGTCTTCCTCGACCTGCACGTCAAGGTGGCCAAGGACTGGCAGCGCGACCCGAAGCAGCTGCGCAAGCTCGGGTTCTGACCGGCCGCGGGGCCGGGTGCCGCGCGGGGGGTGCCCGGGGAACGTCCTACGCGCCCTCGCGCAGCACCAGCGACACCAGCTCGCGCTGCGAGTCGGTGAGCTTCGGGTCGGCGCAGTGGACCGTGCGGCCGTCGACGGTGATCTCGTAGTGGAAGCCGTCCGGCACCCCGTACGACGGGGCCCGCAGCCCGCCCGCGACGGCCTCGCGGGCGAGCGCGTGGACGTGCGGGGCGTCCGTACGGTCGGTGGTGTCGAGCTCCGCGCGGCGGACGATTCCCGCGAGGCCGCCGGTCCGGGTCACCTGGATACGCATGGTGGCCATGGTGCTACGTAGGGATGGGTTTTTGCCGGGCTTTTCCCGGACCGTGACCTTAAGCCCGGCTCAACCTGGTCTCGGCCGGTCCCGAACTCCCGCTCCCCGGCCCGGGGAACGGGAGTTCGGGGGCCGGGGTGCCGTCAGCCGGGGCTGACGCCCACCTGCGCCCACGCGGCCGTCACGGTGTCCGCGATCGAACTCCGGTCGGGGTAACGGGCCTTGGCGGCGGCCACGGTGGCCCGGGCGAAGGCCGTGAAGTCGGCGTCGGCGGGCAGCCGGCGGCCGGTCAGCGCGTCGTACCAGATCCGTCCGGCGCACTCCCAGGCCGAGCCGCCGAGCGCGGTGGCCAGCAGGTAGAACGCGTGGTTGGGGATGCCGGAGTTGATGTGCACGCCGCCGTTGTCCCCGGCGGTCTGCACGTAGTCCCGCATGTGCGCCGGCTGCGGGTCCTTGCCGAGGCGCGGGTCGTCGTAGGCGGTGCCGGGCGCCTTCATCGAGCGCAGCGCGACGCCCTGCACGCCGGGGGCGAGCAGGCCGGCGCCGATCAGCCAGTCGGCGTCGGCCGCGCCCTGGCGCAGCGCGTACTGCTTGACCAGCGAGCCGAAGACGTCGGAGACCGACTCGTTGAGCGCCCCCGGCTGGTCCCGGTACTCCAGGCCGGCGGTGAACTGGGTGACGCCGTGGGTGAGTTCGTGGCCGATGACGTCGATGCAGGCGGTGAAGTCGCCGAACACCTCGCCGTCGCCGTCGCCGAAGACCATCCGCTTGCCGTTCCAGAACGCGTTGTCGTAGTCCTGGCCGTAGTGCACCGTCGCGTCCAGCCGCAGCCCGCGGCCGTCGACGGAGCGGCGGCCGAAGGCGTCGGCGTACAGCGCGAAGGTCGCGCCGAGGCCGTCGTAGGCGTGGTCGACGGACCGGTCGGCGACCGGGGCCTGGCCCTCGGTGCGGACGGTCCGTCCGGGCAGCCGCTCGCTGTGGCCGGTGTCGGCGATCACCCGGCTGAGCCCGGTGGCACCCGGGCCGGCGGGGCCGGCGGGGGCGGCCGGGGGAGCGGCGTGGCGGGTCGAGCGGTGGGCGGCGTCGAGGAGCAGGGAGCGGGCGGCGGGCTCGTGACCGGCCTCGGCGAGGTGGTCGAGGACGTACGGCGGAACGATGGTGCACAGCGGCGGCGCGGCAGTCATGTGGCCCAGAGTGAGGCCTCGATGACCGGTTGTCACCGGCGCGCGCGCAAGCGGAGGCGCCGGTGCCGCCGTCTCAAGGAGTGGGAAGGTTGCCCGGATCACTTCGGGGGCGCACGTGCCTCGGTTACGCTGGGGATCATCATGCGCAACGGGCTGCTTCTTCTTAGCTGCCGCGTCGAGGGCCTGTAGTCCACTGGGGCCGGCTCCCTCGCCGCGGGGATCGAGCTGTGCGCGTCATCCGGCGGTCCAACGGCGGATCGTGAGCGGCAGCAGGCCGGCCAGTCGGTGTTTTCCCCCCTTTCACAGGACCCGACCAGCCCCGCACCCACAGGAAGCCGAGAGCCGTTCCATGACCGAGCAGACCTCCGCCGCGCCCATCCCCGCCGGCCGGGCCTTCGTCGACCGTCCCACCCCGATCACCGCCGCGAGCGTGCGCCAGCAGCCGTCCGGCATGCGCCACGGGCGCTACCTGCCGTTCGGCACGGTCGACCTGCCCGACCGCACCTGGCCGGACAAGGTGATCACCAAGGCGCCGCGCTGGCTGTCCACCGACCTGCGGGACGGCAACCAGGCGCTGATCGACCCGATGTCGCCGGCCCGCAAGCGCAAGATGTTCGACCTGCTGGTCTCGATGGGCTACAAGGAGATCGAGGTCGGCTTCCCGTCCTCCGGGGCCACCGACCACGCCTTCGTACGGTCGCTGATCGAGGAGGGGGCGATCCCCGAGGACGTCACCATCTCGGTGCTGACGCAGGCCCGCGAGGAGCTGATCGAGAAGACCGTCGAGTCGCTGGTCGGCGCCCCGCGCGCGACCGTCCACCTGTACAACGCGACCGCGCCGCTCTTCCGCCGGGTGGTGTTCCGCAACGACATGGCGGCCACCAAGGCGATCGCCACCGACGGCACCCGGCTGGTGATGGAGTACGCGGAGAAGCTGCTGGGCGAGGACACCGTCTTCGGCTACCAGTACTCGCCGGAGATCTTCGTCGACACCGAGCTGGACTTCGCGCTGGAGGTCTGCGAGGCGGTCATGGACGTCTGGCAGCCGGGCGAGGGCCGCGAGATCATCCTGAACCTGCCGGCCACCATCGAGCGGGCCACCCCGAACGTCCAGGCCGACCAGTTCGAGTGGATGTCGCGCAACCTGTCGCGCCGCGAGTTCGTCTGTCTGTCGGTGCACCCGCACAACGACCGTGGCACCGCCGTCGCCTCCGCCGAACTGGCCTACATGGCCGGTGCGGACCGCATCGAGGGCTGCCTGTTCGGCCAGGGCGAGCGGACCGGCAACGTCGACCTGGTGACCCTGGGCATGAACCTGTTCTCGCAGGGCGTCGACCCGCAGATCGACTTCTCCGACATCGACGAGGTGCGCCGCACCGCCGAGTACTGCAACCAGATGGAGGTGCACCCGCGCCACCCGTACGCCGGTGACCTGGTCTACACCTCCTTCTCGGGCTCGCACCAGGACGCCATCAAGAAGGGCTTCGACGCCCTGGAGGCGGACGCGAAGGCGGCGGGCGTGCCGGTGGCGGAGCACACCTGGGGCGTGCCGTACCTGCCGATCGACCCGAAGGACGTCGGCCGCACCTACGAGGCGGTCATCCGGGTCAACAGCCAGTCCGGCAAGGGCGGTGTCGCGTACGTCCTGAAGAACGACCACAAGCTGGACCTGCCGCGCCGCATGCAGATCGAGTTCTCCCGGATCATCCAGGCCAAGACCGACGCCGAGGGCGGCGAGGTCACCCCGGCCGAGATCTGGCGGGTCTTCGAGGACGAGTACCTGCCGACCACGGACAACCCGTGGGGCCGGATCACGCTGAGCGGTTCGCGCACCCTGACCACCGAGGACGGCCGGGACGCGCTGATCGCCGGGGCCGTGGTGGACGGCGTGCCGGTCACCCTGACCGGTGTCGGCAACGGCCCGGTCTCCGCGTTCGCCGACGCGCTGGGCCGGATCGACGTGGACGTGCGGGTCCTGGACTACTCCGAGCACGCGCTGAGCGAGGGCGGCGACGCCCAGGCCGCCGCGTACGTCGAGTGCGCGGTGGACGGCAAGGTGCTGTGGGGCGTGGGCATCGACGCCAACACCGTGCTGGCGTCCCTGAAGGCGATGATCAGCGCCGTCAACCGGGCGCAGCGCGGGTAGTTCGTACGAGTGGCACGCACGGAGGGCCGTCCTGCGGGGCGGCCCTCGGCGTTGCCCGCCCCGACTGTGTCCTGGGCCACATTTTTTCGCTCCGGAAGGCGTTCGGGGTACTGACACCCGCCTCCGGGCGTGGCAACATCGATCCACCGGAAAGCCGGGTCGGTGGGACGGCCTCGGTGTCCGGTCGCGTGACCTGCCCATAGTTGTGCAGGCCGCCTGCCATGTCTGGGGAGTGGCGCCGTGACCAGCTTGTGGGGTGTTCGCCCGAGGTGGCGGACCGACGTTCTCGGTGACTTCTTCTGCCCGGGCTGCGGCGGGGACCGCAACTACCGCCGGCAGCACGGCCGGCGGTGGCTGCGGCTGCTGGGCACCCCGGTGCTCCCGCTCGGACCGGTGATCGGCAGCGTGCAGTGCACCGGCTGCGACGGCCGGTACGGGGTCGAGAGCCTCGAACAGCCCACCTGCGTCCGGCTCGGCGGCATGCTGCGGGACGCCCAGTACACGATCGCGCTGGCCCTGCTCGCGGCCGGCGGCACCGCCCACCGCGCGGCCCGCGAGGCCGCCTGCGCGGCGGTGCGCGAGGCCGGGTTCGAGGACTGCGGCGAGGCCCAGGTGCTGGCCGCGCTCGCCGCCCTGTCCGGGCTCGGCGGCGAACTCTACGACGCCCAGGACCTGGGGGCACCTCCCGGCCGGAGGCTGGGGGAGGCCGGCGGCCTCGCCGTGGAACTGCACGCGGTGCTCGAACCGCTCGCCCCGCACCTGGCCCACCAGGGCCGCGAGCGGCTGCTGCTCCAGGGCGCGGCGATCGCGCTCGCCGACGGGCGCTACCTGCCGCAGGAGCGGGAGGCGCTGGCCGCGGTCGGGCGCTGCCTGGACCTGCCCCAGACCCGGGTCTCGGCGCTGCTGGAGGCGGCCACCCGGGCGCCGTACTAGACCTGCTCTCTCCACACACTGCCGCAGAGCCATCACCAACCCCCACAAACGGGCCCGTCTCCCCCCCTCCGGGCCCGCCGTGACCCGCACCGCACAGGTCCTCCCCCACGGCCTGGGTGCGGGCACACGGCTGCGCCCGGGTGGGCGACAATGGTGGGCATGGCGGAGCGAGCGAGTCATTGAACAGGTGCGAGTGGGCGAATGCCCCTGCCGAGCGTAGCGAGGCGGGCGCATGAGCTTGTTCCGGGACGACGGCGTGGTGCTGCGGGCGCAGAAGCTCGGCGAGGCCGACCGGATCATCACCCTGCTGACCCGCCAGCACGGCAAGGTGCGCGCGGTGGCGCGCGGGGTGCGCAAGACCAAGTCCAAGTTCGGCGCCCGGCTGGAGCCGTTCTCGCACGTGGACGTGCAGTTCTTCAGCCGGGGGAGTGAGCTGATCGGCCGCGGGTTGCCGCTGTGCACCCAGGTCGAGACGATCGCGCCGTACGGCGGTTCGATCGTCACCGACTACGGCCGGTACACCGCCGGGACGGCGATGCTGGAGACGGCCGAGCGCTTCGCCGAGAACGAGGGCGAGCCGGCCGTCCAGCAGTACCTGCTGCTCGTGGGGGGTCTGCGCACGCTCGCGGCCGGGCTGCACGAGTCGCACCTGGTGCTGGACGCCTTCCTGCTGCGCTCGCTCGCGGTGAACGGGTACGGCGCGAGCTTCACCGACTGCGCCAAGTGCGGGCTGGACGGGCCGAACCGTTTCTTCTCGCTCCCGGCGGGCGGGGTGCTGTGCGCGGACTGCCGAGTGCCCGGATGTGCCGTACCCTCCCCTGAGACACTGGTACTGCTCGGGGCGCTGCTGTCGGGCGACTGGCAGACGGCGGATTCCTGCGAGCCGCGGTACTGGCGGGAGGGCAGCGGCCTCGTCGCGGCCTATCTGCAGTGGCACCTGGAGCGGGGAATCCGCTCGATGAGATACGTGGAGAAGTGAGCACATGGCAGCGCGACGGCTCTTCGGCGGCGGCAAGCAGCGGGAGTACCTCCCCCCGACCCCGCACCCCAGCGGCGCCCGGCCCCCGAAGATCCCCGGCGAGCTGGTGCCGAACCACGTCGCCATCGTGATGGACGGCAACGGCCGCTGGGCCAAGGAGCGCGGGCTGCCGCGCACCGAGGGCCACAAGGTCGGCGAGGCGGTCGTGCTGGACGTGCTCAAGGGCGCGATCGAGCTCGGCGTGAAGAACATCTCGCTGTACGCGTTCTCCACCGAGAACTGGAAGCGCTCGCCCGACGAGGTGAAGTTCCTGATGAACTTCAACCGGGACGTCATCCACCGCCGCCGCGACGAGATGGACGCGATGGGCGTGCGGGTGCGCTGGGCCGGCCGGATGCCCAAGCTGTGGAAGAGCGTCGTCCAGGAGCTCAAGGTCGCCGAGGAGCAGACCAAGGACAACGACGCCGTCACGCTCTACATGTGCGTCAACTACGGCGGCCGGGCCGAACTGGCGGACGCGGCGCAGGCCATCGCGGCCGACGTCGCGTCCGGCAAGCTCGACCCGAAGAAGGTCGGCGAGAAGACCATCGCCAAGTACCTGTACCACCCGGACATGCCGGACGTGGACCTGTTCCTGCGCCCCAGCGGCGAGCAGCGCACCTCCAACTTCCTGCTCTGGCAGTCCGCTTACGCCGAGTTCGTGTTCCAGGACGTGCTCTGGCCGGACTTCGACCGCCGCGACCTGTGGCGTGCCTGCGAGCAGTACGCGATGCGCGACCGGCGCTTCGGCGGGGCCATCCCGAACGAGGTGCCCGCGCAGGGAGTCCCCGCGCAGCGCTGAGGACACGACGGAAGGGCCCGTGGGATCCGTTCCCACGGGCCTTTCCGTCGTTCCGTCAGGCGTGTGCGGCCCGTCAGGCCTTCTTGGCGCACTCCGCGCAGGTGCCGAAGATCTCCAGCGTGTGCGCGATGTCGCTGAACCCGTGCTCCGAGGCGACGGAGTTGGCCCACCGCTCCACCGCCGGGCCCTCGACCTCGACGGTCGCGCCGCAGTGCCGGCAGACCAGGTGGTGGTGGTGACCGCTGCTGCAGCGCCGGTACACCGCCTCGCCGTCGGCGGTGCGCAGCACGTCGACCTCGCCGGCGTCGGCGAGGGACTGGAGCGTGCGGTAGACCGTGGTCAGCCCGACGGAGTCTCCGCGGTGCTTGAGCATGTCGTGGAGCTCCTGCGCGCTGCGGAAGTCCTCGATCTCGTCCAGGGCCGCCGAGACGGCGGCACGCTGCCGGGTCGATCGGGCACGCGGCGACGGGCCGGCGGTGGTCACCGTGGGTCCTCCTGGGGTGGTGGGCGTCTCGCACCTCATTGTGCCAGCCCCGCCCGCCCCTCCGGCGTGCCCGCGTCAGAGGTGTTCGAAGAAGCCCGTCCGGGCAGTTGGACGTCGCACTCGCGCGGCCCCGGGTCGGCGCCCGCCCGGTGGCGGCGTCGGGCCAGCGGCGCGGCGATCGCGCTGAACACCGCGAAGACCGCGATGGCGAGCAGCACGATGGCCGGGCCGGAGGGCACGTCGAGCTGGTAGGAGCCGGTGACGCCGGCCAGCGAGACGACCACGCCGAGCGCGATCGAGGCCGCCTGGGTGGCGGCGAAGGAGCGGGTGAGCTGCTGGGCGGCCACCACCGGGACCACCATCAGGGCGCTGACCAGCAGCAGGCCGACGACCCGCATGGCGACGGTGACGGTGACCGCGGCCATGACCGCGAGCAGCAGGTTGAGCGTGCGCACCGGCAGGCCGGTGACCCGGGCGAAGTCCTCGTCCTGGCAGATCGCGAAGAGCTGGCGGCGCAGGCCGACGGTGACGGCGATGACCACCGCGCCGAGTGCGGCGATCGCGGCGAGGTCCGCGGGGGCGACGGTGAGGATGGAGCCCCACAGGTAGCTCTCCAGCGAGCCGGCCCCGGCCTGGGCGGAGAGCGAGACGAGGAGCTTGCCGCAGGCCATGCCGCCGTAGAAGAGCATCGCGAGGGCGATGTCGCCGCGCTGGTTGCCGCGCGAGCGGACGAGCTCCATGGTGACGGCGCCGAGCACGCAGACCAGGACGGCCATCCAGACCGGGCTGGTCTGGAAGATGAAGCCGAGTCCGACGCCGGTCATCGCGACGTGGCCCATGCCGTCGCCCATCAGGGCCTGGCGGCGCTGCACCAGGTAGATGCCGACGGCGGGGGCGGTGATCCCGACCAGTACGGCGGCGAGCAGGGCGCGCTGCATGAAGTCGTAGGAGAGCATCTCGGTCATGCGAGCAGCCTCGGCGGGGTGTGGTCGGCGTGCGGGTGGACGTGGTCGTGGCCGGGCAGGGCGTGCAGGCCGGTGTTTGGCACGGGCGGGCCGTCGTGCGCGACGCAGCCGTCCCGGAGCACCACGGCGCGGTCGATCAGCGGCTCCAGCGGCCCGAGTTCGTGCAGGACGAGGAGCACGGAGGCGCCGCGGGCGACCTCGGCGCGCAGGGTGTCGGCGAGCACCTGCTGGCTGGCGGCGTCGACGCCGGCCATCGGCTCGTCCATGATCAGCAGGTCGGGGGAGCCGACCAGGGCGCGGGCGATGAGCACGCGCTGCTGCTGGCCGCCGGAGAGGTCGCCGACGCCGTCCCCGGCCCGGTCGAGCATGCCGACGGCGGCGAGCGCGCGGTCCACGGCGTCCCGGTCCCTGCGGCGGAACGGCAGCAGGCGGTGCTGCGGGAGCCGTCCGGTGGAGACGACCTCGCGCACCGTCGCCGGGACGCCGGAGGCGGCGGTGGTGCGCTGCGGGACGTACCCGATCCGGTGCCAGGCGCGGAACTTGGCGAAGGGGATGCCGAACAGCTCCAGCGCGCCCTGCTCCAGCGGGACGGAGCCGATCACGGTCTTGACGGTGGTCGACTTGCCGGAGCCGTTCGCGCCGAGCAGGGCGACGACCTCGCCGGGCTCGACCGTGAGGTCGATCCCGCGCAGCACCGGCCGGCCGCCGCGCGAGGCGACGGCGCTGTGGAGGCGGACGGCCGGGGGTATCGGGTGGTTCATCGGGGGTCCCGTCAGCTGGCGGTGGGCGCGGGGGTCGGGGCGGTGGTGGCCGGGGCGTCCGTCGTCGGGGCGGTGCCGGTCGGGGCGGCGGCAGGAGCTGCGCCCAGGGCGGCCTGGAGGTTGGCCAGGTTCTGCCGCATCACGCTCAGGTAGTCGTCCTTGGCCGGGTCCTTGACGCCCTCCAGCGGGTCCAGGACCGCGGTCTTGAGACCGAGGTCCTTGGCGACGGTGTTGGCGAGCTTGGGGTCGACGAGGGCCTCGAAGAAGATCGTGGTGACGCCGTTGTCCTTGGCGGCCTTCTGCACCGCGGCGAGGCGGGCCGGGGTGGGCTCGGACTCCGGGTCGACGCCGTTGATGGCGACCTGGGTGAGGCCGTAGTGGTCGGCGAGGTAGCCGAAGGCGGCGTGGCTGGTGACGAAGGTCCTGGTCCTGGCGTCCTTCAGCCCGGTCTGGAACTCCTTGTCCAGGGCGCCGAGCCGGTTGACGAGGTCGTCGGTGTTCTTCCGGTAGTCGTCCGCGTGGGCCGGGTCGGCCTTGGCGAAGGAGTCGCCGACGCTCTTGGCGATCGCCGCGTAGCGGGCCGGGTCGAGCCAGATGTGCGGGTCGCCGGCCGGGCCGTCGTGCTTGTGGCCGTCGCCCGCGGCGGTGTCCTCGTCGAGGTGGTGGTCGACCAGCGGGCTGGCGGCGGTGGCGTCGATCTTCGCCTTCGCGGAGGACTGGCCGACGGCCTGGTCGACGGTCGGCTGCAGGCCCTTGAGGTAGAGGATCGCGTCGGCCTTCTGGACGCTCGCGACCTGCTTGGCGGTGAGCTCCAGGTCGTGCGGCTCGACGCCAGGGGCGGTGAGGTCGGTGACCGCGACGTGGTCCTTGCCGATCTGCTGGGCGAGGAACTCCATCGGGTAGAAGGAGGCGACGACGTTCAGCTTGCCGTCCGCGTCCTTGGCGCTGCTGCTGCCGCCGCACGCGGTGAGCGTGAGCGCGGCGGCGATCGTGGTGGCGGCCAAGGCTATGGAGGTGCGAGCGTGTCGTCGGATCATCATGACAATCATTCTCATCTTGATTGGAAACGATTGTCAAATCACTCGGGTGGGTGAACGGCGGGTGACCGGCTCGGGTGGTGCGATGGGAATCAGTGGGGCCGGTCCGACGATACCGATTTGAACCCCGTACCCATGGGGCCGGTAATCTGAGGTATTCGGGTACGAGCAACCAGCCGTGCCCTGACCGTGCCTTACGTACTGAAGAGAGCACTGTGGCCGCCGACAAGATCGACACGATCGTCAGCCTGAGCAAGCGCCGTGGCTTCGTCTACCCCTGCAGCGAGATCTACGGCGGTACGCGTGCCGCCTGGGACTACGGGCCGCTGGGCGTCGAGCTCAAGGAGAACATCAAGCGCCAGTGGTGGCGCACGATGGTGCAGGCCCGTGAGGACGTCGTCGGACTGGACTCGTCGGTGATCCTCGCCCGCGAGGTGTGGGAGGCCTCCGGCCACGTCGCCACCTTCAACGACCCGCTGACCGAGTGCCTTTCCTGCCACAAGCGCCACCGCGCCGACCACCTTGAGGAGAAGTACGAGGCCAAGCACGGCTTCCCGCCGCCGAATGGCCTCAAGGACGTCAACTGCCCCGACTGCGGCACCAAGGGCCAGTTCACCGAGCCCAAGGACTTCTCGGGCATGCTGAAGACCCACCTCGGCGTCACCGAGGAGGCCGGCGGCCTGGCCTTCCTGCGCCCCGAGACCGCCCAGGGCATCTTCACCAACTTCAAGGCAGTCCAGACCACTTCGCGCAAGAAGCCGCCGTTCGGCATCGCCCAGACCGGCAAGAGCTTCCGCAACGAGATCACCCCCGGCAACTTCATCTTCCGCACCCGCGAGTTCGAGCAGATGGAGATGGAGTTCTTCGTCAAGCCGGGCGAGGACGAGCAGTGGCACGAGTACTGGCTCCAGCAGCGCTGGGACTGGTACGTCGGCCTCGGCCTGCGCACCGAGAACATGCGCTTCTTCGAGCACCCGAAGGAGAAGCTCTCCCACTACGCCAAGCGCACGGTGGACATCGAGTACCGCTTCAACTTCGGCGGTAGCGAGTTCTCCGAGCTCGAGGGCGTCGCCAACCGCACCGACTACGACCTGCGGGTGCACAGCGAGGCTTCCGGCCAGGACCTCAAGTACTTCGACCAGGAGAGCGGCGAGCGGTACTTCCCGTACGTCATCGAGCCGGCGGCCGGCCTCAACCGCGCCATGCTGGCCTTCCTGATCGACGCCTACTTCGAGGACGAGGCGCCCAACGCCAAGGGCGTCCTGGAGAAGCGCGTCGGCATGCGGCTCGACCCGCGCCTGGCCCCGGTCAAGGTCGCCGTCCTGCCGCTGTCGCGCAACGCCGAGCTGTCCCCGAAGGCCCGCGGCCTCGCCGCCGACCTGCGCACCGCGTGGAACGTCGAGTTCGACGACGCCGGCGCCATCGGCAAGCGCTACCGCCGCCAGGACGAGATCGGCACGCCGTTCTGCGTCACCGTCGACTTCGACACCCTTGAGGACAACGCGGTGACCGTGCGCGAGCGCGACACCATGGCGCAGGAGCGCGTCTCGCTCGACCAGGTCAAGTCGTACCTGGCCGCGCGCCTGATCGGCTGCTGAGGCCGCTCGCTCTCCGGGGAGCCCCCGTTCGTCCTGCGGGACGGGCGGGGGCTTCCTCGCGTTCGGGCTCGGCGCCCTACCGCCGGCCCCAGCGGGAGCGGGCGGGCACGGCGGGTTCGGTCGGCAGGCCGGCCGCGCGGAGGGCGGCCAGGGTCGCGCGGTGCCTGGCCGGGTCGGCGTGCAGGGCGGCGAGGAGCAGGTCGTAGAGGCCGCGGTGGTGGTCCAGCGAGGCCGCCAGCCGGACGAGTTCGACGGGCGGGCGGAGCGCGGCGAGCTCGTGCAGCAGCACGGCGGGCAGGGGCGCCGGGAGGTCCGTCGCGAGGGCCGCGAGGTCGGCCGTCGGGCGGCCTGCGGCCTGGCGCAGCAGCGTCCGGACGTCGTTGTGGCGGCCCGCCTGCCGGAGGCCGGCGGCGAGGACGGTCAGCTCGGGCGTCGGGGCGGAGCCCCACTCCCACAGGAGCGTGGCCCCGTCGGCGAGTTGGCCGGCGTGCTCCAGGGCCGCGAGGAGGGCGGGCAGGGCGGTGGCCGGGTAGCCCCAGAAGGCGTGGAACAATTCGGCCGCCTCGTCGGCGAGCCCCGCCTCGCGCAGTTCGGCGAGCACCGCGACGGCGTGCTCGGGGGCCGTGTGCGCGGCGCTGCGGGCGAGTTGCCGGGAGGCCTCGCCCGGGCCTCTTCGGGCCAGGAGGCCGGCGAGCTGGGCGGTCTCGTCCGGGGTGAGCCGGACGGCGGCCTGGGTCAGCAGGTCGGCCACCTCGGTGAGGGCACCGCTGCGGTGGAGCGTGGTCACCCGCCCCGCCAGCGCCCCGATGTCCGGGCGCGGCGGTGGCGGCTCCGGGGTGGCGAATTGCGGCGCCTGCGCCGGGTGCTGGCGCAGGTCGAACTCCAACTGCTGTAGCTGGTCGCTCAGTTGGATGCACCGGGCGCCCAGGCCCTCGCGCAGCGTGCGCGCCTGGGCGAGCTGCCGCATGAGCTCCCCGTCCGGCCACTGCCGGTCCGGGGAGGCCTGTATCGCCTCGGTGAGCCGTCGCTCGCGCTGCCCGGCGTACCGGCTGGCGCGGAGTAACTCGTCCAGCTCCGCGCGCAGTTCGTGAGCCTGCAGTTCGCTTTCTTGCGCGCTCGACCGCATGCGCATGATCGCCCCACCCTGTCCATCTGGTCCCTGACTGCGAGACATCCTGGTGTCGGAATGTGGCGGGGCGGTTACGGGGGCACGTCCAGCCGTCTCCGGCTGGTGTCAAGGAGCGCGCGGACGGCGGTCGTTGCGAGAAGTGCGCCGGTCGCGCTCCGGGGGAGGCGGCCGGCCTCAGGCGGTGAGGCGGGCGCGGGCCTCAGGCGGTGAGGCGGGCGCGGACCTCCATGAGGGCGAAGCCGAGGAGGTTCTCCCCGCGCCACTCGGCCGGGCGTTCCGCGCGTTCGTCGTCGGCGGCGAGGCCGATGCCCCAGACGCGGTCGACCGGGCTGGCCTCGACGAGGACGCGGTTCGCGGTGCCGAGCAGGTAGCTGTGCAGGGCCTCGTCCTGGCCGAACTTCGCGACGTTGCCCGCCACGACGAGCTCGAAGCGCCCGGCCGTCCAGGTGGCCTCGTCGAAGTCCGCGACCAGTCGGCCGAGCTTCTTGGCCTCGGCGGGCGTGCGGGCCGCCAGGACGCGCCGCTCGATCGCGGCGTCCCCGAACATGCGCGCCTTGCCGGCCATCATCCAGTGCTCGGCGCTCGCGTACTCCACGCCGTCCACGGTGAACCGGCACGGCCACCACTGGCTCAGCGCGCCCTGCCCGATCGCGCCGTCCTGCCGGGCCCGGTGCCCCCAGAACATCAGCCACTTCGGCCGGGCGCCGGCGTCCACGAGCGCCGCCAGCTCCGTCCGGTCGCGGGTGTCGACCGGGTCCCCCATGTGCTCGTTGCTCATATCGTCATTCTGACACGAAGTTCCGGAGGCGGCGCAACCGTATTTCGATCGGACCCGGAGCAGCCTGGCGGGACAAGGCTGACCGGACGTCACCAAGGGGGCGCCGCCCGGACTGTTGAGAGCTCCCACTAGCATGCGCCGCATGGGACCACTGCAGCCAGATCCAGCTGAACTCGTCGTCGGCCTCTTCTGCTTCTTCCTGATATTCGGCGTTCTCGGTGCGGTGCTGCTGCCGCGCATCGAGAAGAACCTCGCCGCCCGTGCGGACGCCATCGAGGGCGGGGCCGAGCGGGCGGAGGCCGCGCAGGCGGAGGCGCGGGCCGTTCACGACCAGCTCCAGGCCGAGCTCAGCGCGGCCCGGCACGAGGCCGCGGAGATCCGCCAGAACGCCGCCGAGGAGGGCGCGGCCCTGATCGCGGCGGTGCGCGCCGAGGGCCAGGCGCAGCGCGACGGCATCGTCGCGGCGGCCAAGGTGCAGCTGGAGGCCGACCGCGTGCTCGCGGAGGCCGCGCTCAAGGAGGACGTCATCGCCGTAGCCGTCGACCTGGCGGGCCGCGTGGTGGGCGAGCCGCTGGGCGACCTGCCGCGCACGCGCGCGATCGCCGACGAGTTCTTCGCCGAACTGGACGCCGAGCCGGCCGCCACCGCCTGAGCCCGCACTCGACTCCCCGAGGGCCCGGATCCCCGCGATCCGGGCCCTCGGCCGTGCTCCGGCGAGGACACGGGGGGGGGGGGGGGCCCGCCCGCGGGGGGGGGGGGGGGGGGGAGCGGGGGCGCGGGCGGGGGGGGGGGGGGGGCGCGGGGGCGGGGGGCGGGGGGGGGGGGTGGGGT
>NZ_JBHWGV010000072.1:0-1713 GCF_042732955.1 Kitasatospora sp. NPDC059747
TACACCTACTCCGACGACGGGACCGTATCCTGACGCCCACCTCATCGTCCGCGCCACCGACCCTTGCCGGGGCGGGCCCCGAAGGCCCGCCCCGGCAAGGGCTTCGCTCCTCACCGCAACCGGCCCGCCGGATCCCCCACTGCCTCGTAGTACACCTCCCGCGACCGCCGGGTCCGCCGCACGAGCCCGCCCCGGTGGAGCGCCTGCAGGTGGTACGAAACCGTGCTCGGGCTGAGGCCGACGCGCGAGGCCACGTCGGCCGTCGTCCGAGCCCGCGTCAGCTCCGCCAGGATCGACGAGCGCGATCCGCCCAGCCGCTCCCCGGCCTCCCGCGCCAGGCCGAGCGCCGGGTAGACCACGACGGGCGTCCGTCTCCCCGCCGCAGGGTCGAAGGACAGCATCAGCCCCGGCGGAAAGGCGCCCGGCACGAAGATGACGCCCGGCCCGGTGATCCGCAGCCCCGGCTGCCGGTCCGGACGGCCGGGCCGTCGCACGGACAACGTCCCGTCGTGCCAGCCCACTTCGGGGTGCAGACCGGCGACCATCCCGCCCAGCCCGAGCCCCGCCGTGAGCTCCCCCCGACGGGCGATGTCGTGCTCCAGCCGCGCGGAGAGCCCCGCCCAGTGAGGCCCGAGGACACCTGACCAGAACGCGCCCAACTCCCCCGCCAGCCGCTCCGCGAAGCCGTCCTCCCCGCGGTCCAGCGCGTCCAGCACGAGGGCGCGCGGCCTGCGGGCCGGAATCCCGAGGTCCGCGAGCCCGGACAGCACCAGTCCCATCTCCGCCCGGACCCGCTCGACCGGCGCGGTGGCCACCAGGTGCAACTCGTCCTCGACGGCCGACCGGTAGGCCGCCGGCTCCGGCGTCAGGAAGTCGGGCGTGTAGCCGTCCGCACTGATCGCCAGCGCGGCGAGCAACCCCAGCCGCCGCCCGACGATGACGTCCCGCGCCCGCAGCCGCCACTCGTACGGCACCGCGCGAGGCTGCCGCCCGAGGGCGAAGAGCAGGTGCATGGCCTGGTAGAGCGGCGACACGGCGAAACGCGTGCGCGCCACCGCGGCCGCCGAGAGTTCGATCCGGATCACGTGATTCCCCCTTTTACGCGTGATCGTCTTCGAATTGTTTCGAATGATTCGACCGGCGATCCGTCATCCGATTTCCTGGTCCCACGGGCGAAACGACCGCCCACCGAAACTCGGGAAAGGAACGCTCAATGAAGCGTCTGAAGGCCGTACTCGGCACCGGCGCGGCCGCCCTCGCCGCCACCGCCTCCCTGCTCGCCGGCGCGGGCACAGCCCACGCCGACACCATCAACGGCTGCGCGGACGGGTACGTCTGCATCTACGCCAACGACGGCACGATCACCAACCGGTACTACAACTACGGGACGTACAACCTCTCCAACCAGTACGGCTACAAGTGGATCCTCAACAACCAGACCGGTGGCGCCAAGGTGTCGTTCTGCACCGGCTACAACGGCGTCGACTGCGGCCCCGCCTACACCGCCGTCTCCTGGCTCTACATCAACCTCACCCCCATCAACTCGATCGTCATCGCCGCATAGCACAAAAGCGGCCACGATATCGAGTTCGATGACGAATCAAGAATCATCGAAACCGGCCGCGCCGGTTATCGCGCCCCCCCCGGCCTGGAAACGGCGGCCCGCGGAGATATAACGCAAAAAAACGAACCCGTAACAAAACGAAAACAAAC
>NZ_JBHWGV010000072.1:1723-7961 GCF_042732955.1 Kitasatospora sp. NPDC059747
TTTTTTTTATATTATTATTTTTGTTTGTTGATCTATAATAACAAATACCGGCCCCCCGCCCCGCCGCCCCCCCCCCCCCCCTCCAGACCAACCCGGGCGGCTCTCGTCTTTCGACCCTAAACGAACCCGCCTTACCGAACACTTACCAATCGCTCGCGCCCGGCCCTCGTATCACCACCCCCACGCCCACCGTCTAGGCTCGGGGACGATCGAACGAAGGACCGAAGGGAAGCACGTGGGCAGCTGGGAGCGCGCGCTGGACGCGGCCGGGATCGACGACCCCGGACTGCGCGGCGACTACGGCCGGCAGCGCGAGCAGGTCACCGCCTACCGCCGCGAGGCCGCCCTCGCCGCCGGGCTGCTGCTGCCGCCCCGGCTGGTGCCGCACGTGATCGCCGCCACCGCCTTCATGCACCGCACCGACACCCTCCTCGACAGCGGCCCGGTCGACGAGCGGCGGCCGGCCTACGCGCGCTGGGAGCAGGAGGTCGTCGAAGGACTCGCGACCGGCCGGACGGACAACCCCGAGCTGCGCCCGTTGCTCGCCTCCGCCGCCGCGCGTCCCGTCCTGCGCGAGCGCATCCCCGGCCATCTCGCCGGAGCCCTCGCGGACCTCGACTTCACCGGCTTCGCGACCGAGTCCGACTACCAGGCCTACCTCGACGGCTACGCACTGCCCGCGTTCATGGTGGTCGCCGCGCTGCTCGGCCCCGATGGCGACCAGAGCGCCTACGAGGCCGCCTGCCGCGTCTTCATCGACGCGAGCCAGCGCCTCGACTTCGTCAGCGACCTCGCCGAGGACCTCGCCGACGGCCGTCTGACGATCCCCGCCGACACTCTCGACAGGCACGGCGTCACCCGCGCCGACCTCGAACAGGGCCGCGACACACCGGCCTTCCGCGCCCTGGTCGCCGAGCAGCTCGACCAGGTCGACCGCACCCTCGCCGCCGCCCGCACGGTGGTCGACCTGGCCCCGCCGGCCCACCGGCCGATGGTCCGCTGCATGGTCGGCCTGGAGGCCCTCACCAGCGCCACCGCCCGCGCCGACGTCCCCGCTCTGCTCCGCCGGTCCGCCGGCCCGTCCAAGCTCGGCGCCCTGCACCTCCTGGCCCGCGAGTACCTGCGGGCCCGCCGCGTGGCGCGCTGACGGCAGGGGGGGCGACGCCCGGCCCCCGCCCGAGCGGGCGAGGGCCGGAGGGGGGTCGCCGGTCAGCAGGTGGGCACGTCCGGCAACCAGGCCGGGCCCTGGAGGTAGATGTTGCTGATCCAACCGTGGTAGTCCGGCAGGTAGGACCACGCGTCGTTGGTGTAGCCCTCCGCCGTCACCGACTCACCGTGGGTCTGGCACTGGACGCGCACGGCCGTCGGGCCGGGCAGGACGGCGACCGGCGGGCCCGAAGTGCCAGGCGTCGGGCGGATGTTGACGCCGTTGCTCCAGGTCTGGTGGTTGGTGGTGGCCGCCGTGCCGGGGTCGTAGCGGACGGCGCCCGCGTAGTCGGCCATGTTGTGGCTGGTCAGGTCGGACACCATGATGTGCGTGTCCGACTCCCGCGCCTCGACGATCTTGCCGCCGCCCAGATAGATCGCCACGTGGTGGACCCACGACGTGCCCCAGAAGACGAGGTCGCCGGGCTTCAGCACACCGGTGTCGGTGCCCAGGCGCTGCCCGGGGAGCTGGAACTCCTCGGCGGCGTCCTTCTGCCCGACGACGTCCGAGCCCGCGGCCTTGTACCAGGCCCAGCGGATGAACCCGGAGCAGTCGTAGCCCTGCCGGTAGGGATCGTTCTTGGACCGCTCGGGGTCGCTCGGGTCGACGCTGCCGTACGTGGCGCCCGGGGTCGGGCCGTGGCCGCCGCCCCACGTGTACCAGGTGCCGGCGGCGACCTCGTCGCACGCGGCGGCGATGGCGCGGGCGGCGCCGTCGGATATCGGGGTGCCGCCCAGCCCGCACGCGGCGGTGGTGTCGGCGCGGGCCGGAGCGGCGAGGGTGATCGCGCTCAGGAGCCCGGCCAGGAGGGCAAGCAGCAGGCCTGCCACGGGAGTTCTACGGTGGTTCGCTCGCAAGGAAGGTCCCCTCTTCATGGAGGTGCGACGGAACGGGCGGCGGGCCGCTCAAGGGAGGAAGCACCCGGCCGTGCGGCCGTCCCCCGTACACCCCCATGGCCGCACGACATCTGACGCATCGTCGGACACCGAATGCGGTCGCGGACCGCCGCCCATGCCCCGAGCCTGCCCACCCGACCCGGCAACCGTCCACCCGCCACCGGTCGCCCATCCCATCGGGAAACGGGAAACCTTCCGGGAAACCGCGGCCGACCTGCCTCGACGAGCCCCGGTCAACACCCCGCCCGGTACGGCTCCCCCGGCAGCAGCGCCGCCCACCGCGCCGCGTCGACCGGTCCGAGCAGCCCGCAGATCGCGGCCGAGCGCGCACCGGTGTCCTGGTTCCAGAACCGCACCGTCCCGTCGCTGCCGCCGCTCGCCAGCGAGCGCCCGTCCGGGCCGAAGTCGACCGACCAGACGGCGTTCCCGTGCCCGGCCAGCGCGGCGACCGGCGCGCCCGCCCGCGCGTCCCAGGTCCGGACCGTCCCGTCGTTCCCCCCGCTCGCCACCGTCCGCCCGTCCGGCGAGAACGCGACCGCCCGCACCGCCCCCGTGTGCCCGGCGAGCGTCGCCAGCGGCCGTCGCTCACTGGCGTCCCACAGCCGGACGGACCCGTCGTTGCCGCCGCTCACGAGCGTCCGTCCGTCCGGCGAGAACGCGAGTCCGCGCACGGCCCCCGTGTGCCCGGTCAGCGTGCCGACCGGGCGCAGCTCACCGACGTCCCACAGCCGCACCGTGAGGTCGTCGCTCCCCGAGGCGAGCGTGCGCCCGTCCGGGGCGAAGGCGACGGCGTTGACGAAGTCCGTGTGCCCGATCAGCACTCCCTCGGCCCGCTGCCAGGGCACGTTCCAGAGGCGGACGGTACGGTCCTCGCCCGCCGAGGCGAGCAGCCGCCCGTCCGGGCCGAACGCCACCGCGAAGACCGAGCCCTGGTGCCCGGTGAACGCCGCCACCTGGCTCCGCGCGGCCACGTCCCACAGCCGGACCGTCGAATCGGCGCCGGCCGAGGCCAGCAGCCGCCCGTCCGGGCTGAACGCCACGCCCAGCACCTGACCGCCGTGCCCGGTGAGCACCCCGGTCTGCCGCCGCGTCGCGACGTCCCACAGCCGCACCGTCCCGTCCGCACCCGCCGACGCGACCGTCCGCCCGTCCGGGCTGAACACCGCCCGCCACACCTCCGCGAACGGATGGGCGACGAGTGCCGCCGCCCCCAGGTCCCACAGCACCACCGACTGGTCGAACCCGGCCGTGGCCAGCAGCGTGCCGTCCCGGCCGGCCGCGACGCCGAGGACGTAGTCGGTGTGGCCCGCGAGCGTCGCGGTCACCCGCCGCCCGGCGACGTCCCACAGCCGCACCGTCCCGTCCCCGCCCGCGCTCACCACGGTGGCGCCGCCGTCCAGGTACGCCACCGCGTTGACGTCGTCGCTGTGCCCGGTGAGGACCGCCGTCGTGGCGCCGCTCGCGACGTCCCACAGCCGCACGGTGCGGTCCGTCCCGGACGAGGCGACGCTCCGCCCGTCCGGGCTGAACGCGACCCCGAGCACCTGCCCGCCGTGCCCGCTCAGAACCGCCGTGGCGGCACCCGTCACGGCGTCCCACAGCCGCACCGTCCCGTCCGCGCCCGCCGACGCGACCGTCCGCCCGTCCGGTCCGGTGGCGACGGCCTGGACCTCACTCCGATGACCGGTGAGCGTCACCAGCGGCCGGGGCCCCGCCGACACGTCCCCGGTGCCCCCGATGTCCCCCTTCAGCTTCGCGCCCTCGTCCCACGCGGCCGCCGACCAGACCCGGACGACGCCGTCGGCCCCGCCCGACACCACCTCCCGTCCGTCCGCGCTGAACGCGACCGCCCGCACCGACCCGTCGTGCCCGCCCAGCACGACCGGCGAGCGCCGCCCGGCCACGTCCCACAGCCGCACCCCGTCCGAGCCCGCCGAGGCCAGCACCCGCCCGTCCGGGCTGAACGCGACACCCCTGACCGGCCCGGAATGCCCCACCAGCGTCCCGCTCGGCCGCCGGTCCGGCAGGCTCCACAGCCGCACCGTCCCGTCCGAACTCGCCGTCGCCAGCAGCTTCGCGTCGGGGCTGATCGCACACCCGTTCACCGGCCCCGTGTGCCCGACCAGCCGCCCCGCGAACGGCTGCGCCTGCGTGCTCAGCAGCGCGCTGCGCGCCTCGACGGTCGGCGCGAGCCGGAACGCCCGGTCGGCGAGCAGCATCGACGCCTCGGGCCGCCCGGCGGCGAGCCGGCCCGACTCGGCCGCCATCGCCCTGGACGTCGCCGTCCGCCCCTGGTCGACCGCCGAGGACCGCTGCTGGTAGGCGAAGGCCCCGGCGGTGAGCGTGATCACGAGCAACAGGACCAGCGAAACGATGAGTCGACGCTGCCGTCGCGCCTGCCGGCGGGCCACCCCCTGGCGCTCGTCCTCATGCTTCCGGCTCGCCCGCAGAAAGCCTGTTTGACGATCCGTCAATTCATCGTGATGGAGCGGATCATGCGCCCACTGCCAAGCCGCCGCGAGCCGCGCACCGCCATAGAGCGCGGCAGGGTCCCGTCCGTCCCGGTCCCACTCCGCAGCAGCTTCACCGAGTTGACGACGGATCAGCAGGCCGGCCCGGTCCGCCTCCACCCAGTCCCGCAGCCGCGGCCAGGCCCGTAGCAGCGCCTCGTGCGTGATCGCGACCGTCTCGCGGTCCACGGTGAGCAGCCGGGCCCGGACGAAGGCGTCCAGCACCGCCCCGCCGTCCCCGCCCACCAGCAGCGACAGCAGCTCCGCTCGCGCCACCGGCCGCCGGAACTCCTCGCCCTCCGGGCCGACTTGCACCAGCCGCAGCAGGAGCTGCCGAGCGAGCTCCCGCTGCCCGGCGCCCAGCCCCGAGAACACCCGCTCGGCACTCTCCGCGACCGCGCCGTGGATGCCGCCCGTGCCCAGGTAGCCCTCCACCGTCAGGGTCCGCCCGTCGCGCCGCTGCCAGGTCGCCAACAGCGCGTGCGACAGCAGCGGCAGCACCCCGGCGCTCTCCGCCGCCCCGGCCCGCTCCCCCAGGTCGCGCAGCAACACCTCCACCAGCCCCGGTTCCAGCCCCAGCCCCGCCTCGGCCGCCGGCCGCGTGATCGACTCCCGCAGTTGCGCCCCGGCCATCGGGCCGAGCGCGAGCAGCCCGTGGCTGAGCACGGGCACGAGCTCAGGGTGGTCGAGGCACCGTCCGCAGAAGTCCGCCCGCACACCCAGCACGACGAGCGCCGCCGGGCGCACCGTCGCGAGCCCGCACAGCGTCCGGACGAACGCCCGCCGCTCCTCCTCGTCCGCACACAGAGTGAACGTTTCCTCGAACTGGTCGACGATCAGTGCCAGTCCGGCGCCCGACGGCTCCTCCCGCGCCGCCTCCTCCAGCGCCTCCCGCAGCGCGGCCAACGGGTGCGCCGTCGGCGTGCACACCGCCACCCGCCACCCCGGCCTCCCCTCGGGAGCCAGCGCCCCACCGCGCAGCGCCGGCACCAGCCCGGCCATGAGCAGCGAGGACTTCCCGGCCCCCGACGGCGCGACGAGCGCGAGCGGCCCGTGCCCGGCCCGCTCGGCCAACCGGTCGAGCAACTCGGCGAGTTCGCCGTCCCGCCCGGCGAACCAGCGCGCCTCCCCCGGCCCGAACGACGCGAGCCCCGGGTACGGACACGGCTCGTCCCCACCGTCCGTCCCTCGCTCATCGGCCCGCGGGCACTCGACCAGCCGCACCAGCGCGCCGCCCGCCCGCAGCATGTCGTCACACCGCTGCGCGAGGTCGGGCGTCGCGGGCTTGCCGCCGTTCTCGATCTTGCTCAGGTAGCCCTTGCTGTAGTGGACGAGCCGCGACATCTCCGCGAGCGAGAGCCCCCGCACCTTCCGCAACCGCCGCAACTCGGCCCCGAACTCCGGAGGCCGTCCCCATTCGCGCTCGTCGAGCTCCGACCCCACCCCTGCCCCCCAACAGGTTGACGCAACGCCATCATCATGACGGCCCGGCGGCTGCCGGCAGGCCCGAATCACCGAAACGCTGCGAAGCCCCTCCCGGGAACACGACACCGCCGGGGGGGGGGGGGGGCGGGGCGCGGGCCCCGGGGGCGCGGGGCGCCGGCCGCGCGGCCGGGCGCGCGCCT
>NZ_JBHWGV010000072.1:7971-24049 GCF_042732955.1 Kitasatospora sp. NPDC059747
GGGCCACAAACACCCCCCCGGCCCGCCCCCCCCCCGGGAAACACCACCGCCGGGGGCGCCGGGCGCCCGGGGCCGCCCGGCGGTGTCCGCGGGTCAGCGCCGCGAGCGGCGGACCGCGATCAAGCCGCCACCGAGCACCAGGAGCAGCACCGTGAGCAGCAGGGCCGGCTTCGGGCTCCGGCTACCGGTGGGCGGCAGCGGGGGCTTGGTCGTCGGGCTGGGGCTGGGCATGACCTGGACCGTGGTGGTGGTCGAGCAGTTCCCGCTCACCGCCCGCCGTGCGCCGCCGGCGCCGTTCCCACCGCTGGCGCCGGAGCAGTTGGAGCCGTCGGCGCTCAGGCGGTTCACGAGCGTCGTGCCGCCCGCGCCCGGCTTCACGGTCACGGTGTACGTGAGCGTCTCCGTCGCTCCGGGCCGGATGTCCAGCGTCCACGTCAGCCGCGGCGCGGAGTAGGCCGTCCGCCCGCTGCTGGCATGGGCGTTGGCGTCGTACCCGGCGCCGTCCAGGACCCCGGACAGGTCGTCGGTGACGACGGCGCCGAAGTACGTGCCGCCGGCCCGGTTGGTGGCGGTGACGGTGTACGTCACGGTGTCACCGGCCTTCGGGTCGGACGGGCTCGCGTGCTTGGCGAGGAGCAGGTCGTGCTTCACCGTGATCGGCTCCGTCGGGGTCGCCACCGCCGTGTGCGTCGGCGTCGTCGGGTCCGGACCGCCGGTCACCACCACGGTGTTGACCGGGACGGCCGTGGCGTTCGGGTCCAGCGTGCCGGTGAGCGTCCAGGAGACCGTCGCGCCGACCGGGACCTCGACGGCCGGGCAGGTCGCCAGGCCGTCCGTGACCGGGCACGGCGTCCCGTCCGCGTCGGCCGTCATCGAGGCCCCGTTCACCCCGGCGGGCACCTGGTCGGTCACGACCACGTTCCGGGCCAGCGAGGGCCCGTCGTTGGTCACCGTCACCCGCCACTGGATCTGCTGCCCGGCCACGACCGGGGAGGTCAGCAGGACCTTGGCGACGGTCAGCCGCGCCTGTGCCGAGGGCGAGCCGGACGGCGGGGCCACCGCCGTGTGCGTCGGCGTCGCCGGGTCCGGACCGCCGGTCACCACGGCCGTGTTGCCCGGGGTGCCGGTCGCGGCCGGATCGAGCGTGCCCGTCAGCGTCCAGGTCAAGGTGACGCCGACCGGGATCTCCACCGCCGGACAGGTCGCCACGCCATCCGAGATCGGGCAGGTGACACCGCCGGGCCCGGTCATCGCGGCGCCGGTCACACCCGCCGGCACCCGGTCGCTCACCACGACGCCACGCGCCACGGAGGGCCCGTCGTTCGTGACGGTCACCCGCCACTCGATCGGCGCCCCGGCCACGACCGGGCTGGTGACGAGGACCTTCGCCACGCTCAGCCGCGCCTGCGCCGAGGGCGAGGACGTCGGCGAGGCCACCGCCGTGTGGGTCGGGGTGCCCGGGTCGGGCCCGCCCGTCACGGTGGCCGTGTTGGCGGGCGTGACGGTGGCACCGGCGTCCAGCGTGCCGCTCAGAATCCACGTCCGGGTCGCGTCCACCGCGATCCCCACACCCGGGCAGGTCGCAGTGCCGTCGGCGATCGGACACGCGGTGCCGTCGTCGGCCGTCATCGAGGCGTTCGACACCCCGGTGGGCACCCGGTCGCTCACGACCACGTCACGGGCAGCGGACGGTCCGCGGTTGGTGACGGACACCTGCCACCGGACCTGCTGCCCGGGCACCACCGGATCGGTGAGCAGCACCTTCGAGACCGACAGCCGCGCGTCCGGCACCGGCCCGACGGTGGGGCTCGCCACCGCCGTGTGCGCGGTCGTGCTCGGGTCCGGACCGCCCGTGACGATCACGGTGTTGGTCGGCGTGACGGTGGCGGCGGGGTCGAGCGTCCCCGTCAGGGTCCAGGTCAGCGTCACACCGACCGGGATCTCCACCGCCGGACAGGTCGCCACGCCACCGGCGATCGGGCAGTCGCTGCCGTCCTGGGCGCTCATCGACGCATTCAGCACGCCGTCCGGGACCTTGTCGGCCACGACCACGTTCCGGGCCCGCGAGGGACCGTTGTTGGTCACCGTCACCCGCCACTGGATCTGCCGGCCGGGCACCACGGCGTCCGTCGCCAGCACCTTCGACACCACCAGGCTCGCCTGCGGCTCGGGACTGCCGCTCGGGGAGGCAGTGGCGGTGTGCACCGAGGTGCTCGGGTCGGGCCCGCCCGTGACGGTCACCGAGTTGGTCGGTGTGGCCGTGGCGTTCGCGTCCAGCGTGCCCGTCAGCGTCCAGCTCGCCGAAGAACCCGCCGGGATCTCCACCGCCGGACACGTCGCCACACCACCGCTGATCGGACAGACGGTCCCGTCCGAAGCCACCATCGAAGCGTCGTTCACACCCACCGGCACCCGATCACTCACCACCACGTTCCGAGCACGCGAGGGCCCGTTGTTCGTCACGCTGATCCGCCACTGGATCTGCTGCCCAGGCACCACCGGATCGGTGACCAACACCTTGGCAACCACCAGATTCGCCTGCGGAGAAGGCGAGCCGGACGGAGACGCCACCGCCGTGTGCGAGGACGCCGTCGGATCCGGACCACCCGTCACCGTCACCGAGTTGGTCGGCGTGACGGTCGCATTCGGGTCCAGCATGCCGGACAACGTCCACGTCATCGTCTGCCCGGCCGGGATCTCCACCGCCGGACACGTCGCCACACCACCGCTGACCGGACAGACGGTCCCGTCCGAAGCCACCATCGAGGCGCTGCTCACCCCCGACGGCACCCGGTCGGTCACGACCACGTTCCGAGCCCGCGAAGGCCCGTCGTTTGTCACGCTCACCCGCCACTGGATCTCCTGCCCAGGCACCACCGGATCGGTGACCAGGACCTTCGACACCGTGAGGCTCGCCTGCGGAGACGGGGACGAGGTCGGCGACGCGACGGCCGTGTGGGCTGTGGCCGACGGGTCCGGACCACCGGTCACCACGGCCGTATTCGTCGGCGTCACCGTCGCGTTGGCATCCAGCGTGCCCGTCAGCGTCCAGCTCGCCGAAGAACCCGCCGGGATCTCCACCGCCGGACACGTCGCCACACCACCGCTGATCGGACAGACAGTCCCGTCCGAAGCCACCATCGAAGCGTTGTTCACACCCACCGGCACCCGGTCGGTCACAACGACGTTCCGAGCCCGCGAAGGACCGTTGTTCGTCACGCTGACCCGCCACTGGATCTGCTGCCCAGGCACCACCGGATCGGTGACCAGGACCTTCGACACCGTGAGGCTCGCCTGCGGAGAAGGCGAGTTCGACGGCGAAGCCACCGCCGTGTGCGAAGACGCCGACGGATCCGGGCCACCCGTCACCGTCACCGAGTTCGTCGGCGTCGTGGTCGCGTTGGCATCCAGCGTGCCCGTCAGCGTCCAGCTCGCCGAAGAACCCGCCGGGATCTCCACCGCCGGACACATCGCCACACCACCGCTGATCGGACAGCTACTCCCGTCCGAAGCCACCATCGAAGCGTTGTTCACACCCACCGGCACCCGGTCGGTCACGACCACGTTCCGAGCCCGCGAAGGCCCGTTGTTCGTGACCGAGACCCGCCACTGGATCTCCTGCCCAGGCACCACCGGGTTCGTCACCAACACCTTGGCAACCACCAGATTCGCCTGCGGAGAAGGCGAGTTCGACGGCGAAGCCACCGCCGTGTGCGAGGACGCCGTCGGATCAGGACCACCCGTCACCGTCACCGAGTTCGTCGGTGTGACCGTCGCATTCGGGTCCAGCGTCCCGCTCAGCGTGTACGACGCCGTCTGCCCGACCTCCAGCTCGATCGCCGGGCAGGTGGCGACGCCGTTGCCGATCGGGCACCTGGTGCCGTCCTCGTCCGAGACCATCATCGCGCCGGACACCCCGTCCGGGACCCGGTCCGCGACCACGACGTTCCGCGCGCGGGACGGCCCGTTGTTCGTCACCGACACCCGCCACTGGACCGTCTGCCCCGGCACCACCGGGTTCGTCACCAGCACCTTGGTCACCGAGAGCCGTGCCTGCGGCGACGGCGTCCCGGTCGGGCTGGCGACCGCCGTGTGGGCCGACGTGCTCGGGTCCGGGCCTCCGGTCACGACGGCCGTGTTGCCGGGCACGGTGGTGGTGTCCTGGGCCAGGGTTCCCGAGAGCGTGTAGGTGACGGTCCGGCCGACCGGGATCTCGACCCCCGGACAGGTCGCCACGCCACCGGCGACCGGGCAGGCCGTCTTCGTCGCGTCCGGCGAGAGCGAGGCGCCGACGACTCCGTCCGGGAACCGGTCGCTGACCACCACGTTCCGGGCCTGGCTCGGGCCGTTGTTGGTGACGCTGATCCGCCAGGCGATCGGCTGCCCCGGCACCACCGGGTTCGTCACCAGCACCTTCGACACGGACAGGCTCGCCCGCGGCTCGACCGTGTCGCCGGCCTGCGCCGTCGCGGTGTGCGCCGTGGCCGTCGGGTCGGGTCCGCCGGTGACGGTCGCGACGTTGACCGGGGTGCTGGTCGCCACCGGGTCGAGCGTGCCGGTGAGGGTGTAGGAGACGGTCCCGCCGGCCGGGATCTCGACGGCCGGGCAGGTCGCCGTCCCGCCGGTGACCGGGCAGGCCGAGCCGTCGGCGTCCGCGATCATGCCCGCACCGTTCACCATCGCCGGGATCGTGTCGGAGACGACCACGTTCCGGGCCCGCGACGGACCCCGGTTGGTCACCGTCACCCGCCACTGGATCTGCTGCCCGGGCACCACCGGGTTGGTCAGCAGCACCTTGGCGATGCCCAGGTTCGCCTGCGGCGTGGGCGAGTCGGACGGCGAAGCCACCGCCGTGTGCGCGGACGCGGTCGGATCAGGACCACCGGTCACCACCACCGTGTTCGTCGGCGTGACCGTCGCGTCCGGCGCCAGCGTCCCGGTCAGGGTGTACGAGGCCGTCTGGCCGACCTCCAGCCCGATCGCCGCGCAGGTCGCCGTTCCGCCCGCGACCGGGCACGTGCTCGCGTCGGCGTCCGACTGGAGGACGGCGTTGTTCACCCCGTCCGGGATCCGGTCCGTGATGACGACGTCGCGCGCCCGGGACGGGCCGTTGTTGGTCACCGTCACCCGCCACTGGATCTTCTCGCCCGGCACCACGGGATCGGTCAGCAGCGCCTTGGCCACCGTCAGACTGGCCTGCGGTGACGGCGAGTCGGACGGCGACGCCACCGCCGTGTGCGTCGGCGTGGCCGGATCCGGCCCGCCGGTCACCACCGCCGTGTTCGTCGGCGTCACGGTCGCGTCCTGCACGAGCGTGCCGCTCAGCGTGTAGGTCCGCGTCTCACCGACGGCGAGCTCGATCGCCGGGCAGGTGGCCGTCCCGTTCGCGATCGGGCAGACCGTCCCGTCGGCGGAGGTCATGCTCGGACCGCTGACACCGTCCGGGACGCGGTCGGCGACCACGACGTTCCGCGCACGCGACGGCCCGTTGTTCGTGACGGACACCCGCCACTGGATCTGCTGCCCGGGCACCACCGGATCCGTGACCAGCACCTTCGACACACTCAGACTCGCCCGCACCGACGGAGAGTTGGACGGCGAAGCCACCGCCGTGTGCGTGGAAGCCGTCGGGTCCGGACCGCCCATCACCGTCACCGTGTTCGTCGGCGTGGCCGTGGCATCCTGCGCCAGCGTGCCCGTGAGCGTCCAGGTCAGCGTCTGCCCGGCCGGGATCTCCACCGCCGGACACGTCGCCGTACCGCCGCTGATCGGACAGGCGGACCCGTCCGCATCCGCCTTCATCGAGGCGCCGTTCACACCTGCGGGCACCTGGTCCATCACCACGACGTTCCGCGCCCGCGAAGGGCCGTTGTTCGTCACCGTCACCCGCCACCGGATCTGCTGCCCCGGCACCACCGGATCCGTCAGCAGCACCTTCGACACGGAGAGCCGCGCCTGCGGAGTCGGGGACGAGGTCGGCGAGGCCACTGCCGTCCGCGAGGACGCCGACGGATCGGGCCCGCCGGTCACCGTCACCGAGTTCGACGGCGTCGTGGTCGCGTCCGGGTCCAGCGTGCCGGTCAGCGTCCAGCTCGCCGAGGACCCCGCCGGGATCTCGACGGCCGGGCAGGTCGCCGTCACGTTCGCGATCGGGCACGCGGTGCCGTCCGCCGCCGTCATGCTCGCGTCCCGGACACCGGCCGGCACCTGGTCGGTGACGACGACGTTCCGCGCCCGCGACGGACCGTTGTTGGTCACCGTCACCCGCCACTGGATCTGCTGCCCCGGCACCACCGGATCCGTCACCAGCACCTTGGCCACGACCAGATTCGCCTGCGGAGAAGGCGAGTTCGACGGCGAAGCCACCGCAGTGTGCGTGGAAGTTGTCGGATCCGGACCACCCGTCACCGTCACCGAGTTGGCCGGCGTGGTGGTCGCATTGGGATCCAACGTCCCGGTCAAGGTCCAGTTCATCGAGCCACCCGCCGCGATCTCGACCACCGGGCAGGTCGCCGTGCCACCGCTGATCGGACAGACGGTCCCATCCTGGGCTGTCATCGACGCGTTCAGCACACCGCCCGGGACCTTGTCGGTCACGACCACGTTCCGCGCCCGCGACGGACCGTTGTTCGTCACCGTCACCCGCCACCGGATCTGCTGCCCCGGCACCACCGGATCCGTCACGAGCACTTTGGAGACCGTCAGGTTCGCCTGCGGCGAAGGCGAGTTGGACGGAGACGCCACCGCCGTATGCGTGGAAGCCGTCGGGTCCGGGCCACCGGTGACCGTCACCGAGTTGGTCGGCGTGGCCGTCGCGTTGGCGTCCAGCGTGCCACTCAGCGTCCACGTCACCGTCTGCCCGACCGGGATCTCCACCACCGGACAGGACGCCACACCGCCGCTGATCGGACAGACGGTCCCGTCCGACGCCGTCATGCCCGCACCGGACACTCCGTTCGGAACGGTGTCGGTAACGACGACGTTCCGGGCACGAGAGGGCCCGTTGTTGGTGACGCTCACCCGCCACTGGATCTGCTGCCCGGGAACCACGGGATCCGTCACCAGCACCTTCGACACCGACAGATTCGCTTGCGTCGATGGCGAGTTGGACGGAGACGCCACCGCCGTATGTGTGGAGGCTGTCGGGTCAGGACCACCCGTCACCGTCACCGAGTTGGCCGGCGTGGCCGTGGCATCGGAGGCGAGCGTGCCCGTCAGCGTCCACGTCACCGCCTGCCCGACCGGGATCTCCACCGCCGGACACGTCGCCACACCACTCGCGATCGGGCAGTTCGTCCCATCCGCATCCGCCCGCATCGAAGCGTCGTTCACACCGGACGGCACCTGATCGCTCACGACCACGTTCCGGGCCCGCGACGGACCGTTGTTCGTGACCGAGACCCGCCACTGAATCTGCTGGCCAGGCACCACCGGGTTCGTCAGCAGCACCTTCGACACGGTCAGGTTCGCCTGCGGCGACGGCGAGTTCGACGGCGAAGCCACCGCCGTGTGCGAGGACGCCGACGGATCAGGACCACCCGTCACCGTCACCCCGTTCGTCGGCGTGATGGTCGCGTTGGAGTCCAACGTGCCGGACAAGGTCCAGCTCGTCGAGTCACCGGCCGCGATCTCCACCGCAGGACAGGTCGCCGTGCCGCCGCTGATCGGGCAGGCGGTGCCATCAGCCGCCGTCATCGAGGCGTTGCCGACACCCGCCGGGACCTTGTCGGTGACGACCACGTTCCGCGCCCGCGAGGGCCCGTTGTTGGTCACCGTCACGCGCCACTGGATCTGTTGCCCGGGCACCACCGGGTTCGTCAGGAGCACCTTCGACACCGACAGATTCGCCTGCGGAGACGGCGAGTTGGACGGCGAAGCGACAGCCGTGTGCGTGGACGCCGTCGGATCCGGACCACCCGTCACCGTCACCGAGTTCGAGGGCGTCACCGCCGCGTCGGAGGCGAGCGTCCCGGTCAACGTCCACGTCAGCGTCTGGCCGGCCGGAATCTCCACCGCCGGACACGTCGCCGTACCGCCACTGATCGGGCACGGGGCATTGTCGGCGTCCGCCTTCATGCTCGCACCGGACACCCCGCTCGGCACGGTGTCGGTCACGACCACGTTCCGCGCCCGCGACGGACCGTTGTTCGTCACCGTCACCCGCCACTGGATTTGCTGCCCCGGCACCACCGGGTTGGTCAGCAGCACCTTCGACACGGACAGATTCGCCTGCGGAGACGGCGAGTTGGACGGCGACGCAACCGCCGTGTGCGTGGACGCCGTCGGATCCGGACCACCCGTCACCGTCACCGTGTTCGCTGGCGTGGAAGCCGTGTCGGAGGCGAGCGTCCCGGTCAACGTCCAGGTGAGTGTCCTACCCGACGGAATCTCCACCGCCGGACAGGTCGCCGTCCCGCTCGCGATCGGGCAGGACGTCCCGTCAGCGTCGGCGCGCATCGAGGCGTCGTTCACACCGGACGGCACCTGGTCGGTCACCACGACGTTCCGCGCCCGCGAGGGACCGTTGTTCGTGACGCTCACCCGCCACTGGATCTCCTGCCCGGGCACCACCGGGTTCGTCACCAATGCCTTCGACACGGTCAGGTTCGCCTGCGGAGACGGCGAGGACGTCGGCGACGCAACCGCCGTGTGTGTGGAAGCCGTCGGATCCGGGCCACCTGTGACCATCACCGTGTTCGTCGGCGTGACGGTCGCATTCGGGTCGAGCGTGCCGGACAGCGTCCACGTCAGCGTCTGCCCGACCGGGATCTCGACCGCCGGACACGTCGCCAGGCCATTGGCGATCGGACAGTCGGTCCCATCCGAAGCCGCCATCGAAGCGCTGTTCACACCCGCCGGCACCTGATCCGTCACCACGACGTTCCGCGCCCGCGAGGGACCGTTGTTCGTGACGCTCACCCGCCACTGCACCTGCTGGCCGGGCACCACCGGGTCGGTGACCAGCACCTTCGACACCGTGAGGCTCGCCCGCGCCATCGGGGACGACGTCGGCGACGCGACGGCGGTGTGCGCGGTGGTCGACGGGTCGGGCCCACCCGTCACCACGGCCGTGTTCGACGGCGTCGTGGTCGCGTTGGCGTCCAGCGTGCCGGACAGCGTCCACGTCGACGTCTGCCCGACGGGGATCTCCACAGCCGGACACGTCGCCGTGCCACCGCTGATCGGACAGGTGGACCCATCCGACGCCGTCATGGAAGCGTTGTCCACGCCCGACGGCACCCGGTCGCTCACGACCACGTTCCGAGCCCGCGAAGGACCGTTGTTCGTCACGCTGACCCGCCACTGAATCTGCTGCCCGGGCACCACCGGATCCGTCAGCAGCACCTTCGAGACGGTCAGACTGGCCTGCTGGGATGGCGAGCCGGACGGCGAAGCCACCGCCGTGTGCGTGGACGCCGTCGGATCCGGACCACCCGTCACCGTCGCCGAGTTCGCGGGTGTGGCCGTCGAGTCCGAGGCGAGCGTGCCCGTCAGCGTCCAGGTCACCGTCTGCCCTGCCGGGATCTCCACAGCCGGGCACGTCGCCGTACCGCCGGCGATCGGGCAGTTGGCGCCGTCAGCGTCGGCGTGCATCGAGGCGTCGTTCACACCGGACGGCACCTGGTCGGTCACCACGACGTTCCGCGCCCGCGAGGGGCCGTTGTTCGTCACGCTGACCCGCCACTGGATCTGCCGGCCAGGCACGACCGGGTTGGTCACCAACACCTTGGCCACGGTCAGGTTCGCCTGCAGCGACGGCGAGTTCGACGGCGAAGCCACCGCCGTGTGCGAGGACGCCGACGGATCAGGACCACCGGTGACCGTCACCGAGTTCGTCGGCGTGGCCGTCGCGTTGGCGTCCAGCATGCCACTCAGCGTCCACGCCACCGTCTGCCCGACCGGAATCTCCACCGCCGGACAGGACGCCAGGCCATTGGCGATCGGACAGGCGGTCCCATCGGACGCCGTCATGCTCGGGTTGTTCACACCCGCCGGCACCTGATCCGTCACCACGACGTTCCGCGCCCGCGAAGGACCGCTGTTCGTCACGCTCACCCGCCACTGGACCTGCTGGCCAGGCACCACCGGATTCGTCAGCAACACCTTCGACACGGTCAGATTCGCCTGCGGAGACGGGGACGCGGTCGGCGAAGCCACGGCGGTGTGTGCTGTGGCTGAGGGGTCCGGGCCACCGGTGACGACGGCGGTGTTGGTCGGCGTCGTTGTCGCGTTGGCGTCCAGCGTGCCGGACAGCGTCCACGTCGACGTCTGACCGGCCGGGATCTCCACCGCCGGACACGTCGCCACACCACCGCTGATCGGACAGACGGTCCCATCCGAAGCCACCATCGAAGCGCCGCTCACACCCGCCGGCACCTGATCCGTCACCACGACGTTCCGAGCCCGCGAAGGACCGCTGTTCGTCACGCCGACCCGCCACTGGATCTGCTGCCCCGGCACCACCGGGTCGGTGACCAGCACCTTGGCCACGGTCAGGCTCGCCTGCGGAGTCGGCGAGGACGTCGGAGAAGCCACCGCCGTGTGCGAGGACGCCGACGGGTCCGGACCACCCGTCACCGTCACCGAGTTCGTCGGCGTGATCGTCGCGTCGGAGGCGAGCGTACCGGCCAGTGTCCAGGCTGCGGACGAGCCCGCCGGGATCTCCACGGCCGGGCAGGTCGCCGTACCGCCGGCGATCGGGCAGGACGTGCCGTCGAAGGCCGTCATGCTCGGGTCGTTCACGCCGGCCGGCACGGTGTCCGTGACGACGACGTTGCGGGCCCGCGAGGGGCCGTTGTTGGTGACGGTCACCCGCCACTGGATCTCCCGGCCGGGGATCACCGGGTCGGTGAGCAATGTCTTGGAGACGACGAGGTTGGCCTGTGGCGTCGGGGAGGAGGACGGCGAGGCGACCGCCGTGCGGGCCGTGGCCGAGGGGTCGGGCCCGCCGGTGACCACGGCCGTGTTGGTCGGCGTCGTTGTCGCGTTGGCGTCCAGCGTGCCGGTCAACGTCCAGGTCGGCGTTTGCCCGGCCGGAATCTCCACCGCCGGGCACGTCGCCGTGCCACCGCTGATCGGACAGGCGGTCCCATCGGCGTCCGCTGCCATCGAGGCGCCGTTGACGCTCGCCGGCACCTGATCCGTCACCACCACGTTCCGCGCCCGCGACGGACCGCTGTTCGTCACCGACACGCGCCACTGAATCTGCTGGCCCGGCACCACCGGATTCGTCAGCAACACCTTCGAAATGCTCAGCCCCGCCTGCGGCGTGGGCGTGGCGGTCGGCGACGCGACCGCCGTGTGGCTGGAGGCGGTCGGGTCGGGCCCACCGGTGACGGTCACGCCGTTGGTCGGGGTGGCCGTCGCGTTGGGGTCAAGCGTGCCGGCGAGCGTCCACGTCATTGTCTGCCCGGCCGGGATCTCGACGGCCGGACACGTCGCCACACCAGCGCTGATCGGGCAGGCAGTCCCGTCCGACGCCGTCATCGAAGCGCCGCTCACACCGGACGGCACCTGGTCCGTCACCACGACGTTCCGCGCCCGCGAAGGCCCGCTGTTCGTCACGCTGACCCGCCACTGGATCTGCTGCCCCGGCACCACCGGGTTGGTGACCAGCACCTTCGAGACGGCCAGATTCGCCTGCGGAGAGGGCGAGTTGGAGGGTGAGGCGACGGCCGTGTGCGTGGACGCCGACGGATCCGGACCACCCGTCACCGTCACCAAGTTGGTCGGCGTGGCCGTCGCGTCGGAGGCGAGCGTCCCGGTCAGCGTCCAGGTCAGGGTCTGCCCGGCCGGGATCTCCACCGCCGGGCAGGTGGCAACCCCGTTGGCGATCGGACAGTTGCTCCCATCGGCGTCGGCCCGCATCGAGGCGTCGTTCACACCGGAAGGCACCTGGTCGGTCACCACGACGTTCCGCGCCCGCGAAGGCCCGCTGTTCGTCACGCTGACCCGCCACTGGATCTGCTGCCCCGGCACCACCGGATTCGTCAACAGCACCTTCGACACCGACAGATTCGCCTGCGGAGTCGGCGACGACGACGGCGAAGCCACCGCCGTGTGCGAGGACGCCGACGGATCCGGACCACCCGTCACCGTCACCGAGTTGGTCGGCGTGGTCGTCGCGTCGGGGTCGAGCGTGCCGCTCAGCGTCCAACTCGCGGAGGATCCCGCCGGGATCTCCACGGCCGGACACGTCGCCACACCAGCGCTGATCGGGCAGGCAGTCCCGTCCGACGCCGTCATCGAAGCGCCGCTCACACCCGCCGGCACCTGGTCGGTCACCACGACGTTCCGCGCCCGCGAAGGCCCGCTGTTCGCCACGCTGACCCGCCACTGGATCTGCTGCCCCGGCACCACCGGATTCGTCAACAACACCTTCGACACCGACAGATTCGCCTGCGGAGACGGCGACGACGACGGCGAGGCCACCGCCGTGTGCGAGGACGCCGACGGATCCGGACCACCCGTCACCGTCACCGAGTTGGTCGGCGTGGTCGTCGCGTCGGGGTCGAGCGTGCCGCTCAGCGTCCACGTCCGCGCCTGGCCGGCCGGGATCTCCACCGCCGGGCAGGTCGCGACGCCGCTCGCAATCGGGCATTGCGTGCCACCCGGAGCCGTCATCGTCGGGTTGTCGACCCCGGCCGGGATCGTGTCGGTGACCACGACGTTCCGGGCCCGGGACGGGCCCGCGTTGAAGACGTTGATCTGCCACTGGATCTGCTGCCCGGGCACCACCGGGTTCGTCACCAGCGTCTTGCTGACCTGGAGGGCGGCCTCCGGCGCGGGCGTGGCGGTCGGCGAGGCCACCGCCGTGCGCGTGGAGGCGGACGGGTCGGGACCGCCCGTCACGGCCACCGAGTTGGTCGGCGTCGTGGTCGCGTTGGGGTCGAGCGTCCCGTTCAGGGTCCAGCTCAGCGACGAACCGGCCGGGATCTCCACCGCCGGACAGGTCGCCACACCACCGCTGATCGGGCAACTGCTGCCGTCCGCGTCGGCCTTCATCAATGCGCCGGTGACACCCGCCGGAACGGTGTCCGTGACGACGACGTTGCGCGCCCGCGACGGGCCGTTGTTGGTCACCGTCACCCGCCACTGGATCGGCGCACCGGGCACGACCGGGCTGGTGAGCAGCGCCTTGGAGACGGTCAGGTTCGCCTGGGGCGTCGGGGAGGAGGACGGCGAGGCGACGGCCGTGCGGGCCGTGGCGGACGGATCGGGACCGCCGGTGACGACGGCCGTGTTCGTGGGGGTCGTGGTCGCGTTCGGGTCCAGCGTGCCGCTCAGTGTCCAGGTGGCGGACGACCCGGCCGGGATCTCCACCGCCGGGCACGTGGCGACGCCGTTGCCGATCGGACAGGTGGTCCCGTCGGACGCCGCCATCGAGGCGCCAATGACGCCCGAGGGCACCTGATCCGTCACGACGACGTTCCGCGCCCGTGAAGGCCCGTTGTTCGTGACCGTCACCCGCCACTGGATCTGTGCGCCCGGCACGACCGGGCTGGTCAGCAGCGTCTTCGAGATGGTGAGGTTGGCCTGCGGGCTAGGCGTGGCGGTCGGCGAGGCGACGGCGGTGCGCGTGGAGGCGGACGGGTCGGGACCGCCGGTGACGGTCGCCGAGTTGGTCGGTGTGGTGGTCGCGTCGGAGGACAGCGTGCCGCTCAGGGTCCAGCTGGCGGTGCTGTTCACCGGGATCTCGACGGCGGGACAGGTCGCGGTGCCGTTGGTGATCGTGCAGGAGCCGCTGTCCTGGTCGTTGACCATGGCGGCGCCGGACACCCCGGTCGGGACCTGGTCCGTGACGACGACGTTGCGGGCCCGGGACGGGCCGTTGTTGGTGACCTTCACCTGCCACGTGATCTGCTGCCCGGGGATCACCGGGCTGGTCAGGAGGGTCTTGGAGACCACCAGGTTCGCCTGGCCGCCCGGCGGGATGGGGTTGGCGGTACTGGTGCACTTCGGCGAGCAGTTCGGGTCGGTGGCGCCGCTCGGCGGGGTGACGGTGGCCCGGTTGTCCAGCGAGCCGTTCGCGTCCGACGGCACCGTACCGGTCAGCGTGTAGGTCACCTGGCCGCCCGCCGGGATGTCGACCGTCGTGTCGATGTCGCCCGTGCCGGAGGGGGTGCTGCCACAGTTGCTGCCGCCGGAGGCCTTGCACGTCCAGGTGAAGGCCTGGATGGCGTTGGGCAGCTTGTCCTTGACCGAGGTGCCGCCGGCGTCCGACGGACCGTCGTTCTTCACCACGACGGTGTAGGTCAGCGGCTGCCCGGGCACGTACGGGTTCTTGTCCGGCGTCTTGGTCACCGACAGCCCGGTGGTGGCCCGTCCGGGGGTGTCGGCGGTGCTGGAGCAGGTCGGGCCGCAGTTGGCGTCGGTCGTGGCGCTCGGCCTGGTCACCGTCGCGGTGTTCGAGAGCGTTCCGGTGGTGGAGGACGGGACGGTGCCGGTGACGGTGTACGTGACCCTGCCGCCGACCGCGATCGTCGCCGTCGTGTCGATGCTGCCGGTACCGCTCGCGTCTCCGCAGCTGTTGCCGGAAGCGGCCGAGCAGGTCCACGTGAAGGCGGAGAGCGCGGACGGCAGGGCGTCCCGGACCGCCGCGTTGACGGCGGGCGCCGGGCCCGCGTTGCTCACCACGACGGTGTAGGTCAGCGCCTGCCCCGGGACGTACGTGGTCGGCGAAGCCGTCTTCTGGACGGACAGGCCGACCTGGGTCACCCACTCGATGACGATCTCGCCGTTGCCGCCGTCCGCGTAGCCGCCGCCGTCACCGATGCCGCTGCCGCTCACGTACTGGGCGTCGGTGCGGCCGCCCGAGGTGCCGCCCACGCCGTTGCCGGTGCTGTTGGTGCCGTTGGAGGTCTGCGTGTTGCCGACTCCGGTGCCCTTGTTGTAGCCGGAGCCGCCGCCGCCCATGCCGTTGGGGTCGAGGGAACCGCCGCGCTGGCAGGCACCGCCGCCGCCTCCGTAGTAGCCGCCGCCACCACCGCCGCCGCCCTCGTACAGTGCTGCGCTGGCGCCGCGGCCGCCCTGGTACTGGCTTCCGGCGCCGGTGGCCGCGCAGGCGGTCTGGGTGGCGCCCGCGCCGCCCGCGGTCTGGGTGCCGCCCCGGCCGGAGGCGGTCGGCTGGTTGTCCTGGCCGCCGTTGGTGCCGCCGCCACCACCGGCCGCCGGGGTCAGGGCGTCGGCGCCGGGCGAGGAGCCGCCGCCACCGCCGGCGATGAGCAGCGGGTTGGTGCCGTAGGCGCCGTTCCACACGGCACTCAGACCGCCGCCGCTGCCGCCGCTCGCCTGGGTCTTGCCCTGGCCGCCCGCGCCGCCGCCGCCGTACGTAGAGCTGGTGCTGTTCATCAGCCCGCCCTGCCCCACGGTGAGGGTGAGGGCCTGACCGGGCGTCACCGCCAGGGTGCCGGTGGTGTAGCCGCCGCCACCGCCGCCGTACTGGCCGGTGTAGTAGGCGCGCGGGGAGCCCGCGCCTCCGGCGCCGAAGACGCGGGCGTACACACTGCTCACGCCGGCCGGCACGGTAAAGGTCTGGTCGCCGCCGCTGTACGTGAACCGTGTGCAGTTGGTGAAGCCGCTGGACGGCGTGCACGCCACCAGGGCCCGCTGCTCCCCGGGCAGCCCCTGCGGCGCGTACGCGGGCGGGGCGGCGGCGAGCGCGAGCCCGCCCTGGGGCACCAGGCACAGCAGCGCGAGCACGCCCCGCATCGCCGTCGAGAACCGACCGCCGAGCAACGACCTCACCGGAGCCATCCGGCGTCTCCTCTCGCGACCGCGCACCTACGGGCGCAGATGTGCGGGCAACACGACAGTCACGCGAATGCACGCGTGCGCGATCAGAGATAGCCGAGGTAAAGCGCAAGTAAGGACAACCGTGGATCGTGTCATCGTATTTTCGGACCAAGATCCGCGCTTTCGGCCCACAGCCGGACACCGTTCGGCGCAGCATGCGGGCGGGGGCGGAAACGGAGGTGGGGGGGGGCCCCCGGGCCGGCCCCCCCCCCTGAAAGTTGGGGAGCCCCAAGCCGGCCCCCCCGGGGGGGAGGCCCCGCGCGCGGTGGGCGGGGTGGTTGTG
>NZ_JBHWGV010000072.1:24059-34206 GCF_042732955.1 Kitasatospora sp. NPDC059747
CCGAATTTCCCACCCCCCCCCCCGCGTCTGCCCCCCCCCCCGCCCCCTGTTTTCGGAAGCGGGGGGCGGGGGGCTATACCTGCTGTGTGCCGCGCCGCGCCCCCCCCCCCACCACGATGAAGGAGCGTCAGCCGAAGGCCGGCACCGTGTCGAGGATCGCCAGGCGCGCGTTGGCCGTCTTGATGCTGCCGCAGAGCACCTGCGCGCCGCCGATGCGGTAGTCCTCGCCGCTGCCGGTGGCCTTGATGACGGCGCCCTGGAGGGTGTTGTACTGCTTGTCCTGGAGGTCGTCCTTGCGCAGGTCGCGGACGACGATGAGCTTGCGGACGAGGTCGCCGGCGCCCTGCTGGGTGGCGAGGGCCTTCTTCTGGTCCTCGGGCAGCTTCGCGAAGGCCGCGTCGTTCGGGGCGAAGACGGTGACGTTCTCCATCGAGTCGAAGATGTCCTTGGCCTTGGCCGTCTTGACCAGCGCGGACAGCTGCGAGAGGTCCTTGGTCTGGTCGACGGCGGTCAGCACGGGTGTGCCGCCCATCGCGTCGAGGCTGCCGGGGCCCTGACCGGGCATCGCCGCGCAGGCCTGGCCGAAGGCCTTCTCCGGCGGCGGGGGTGCGACGGCCACCGGGCCTGCCCCGCCGACGCCGACGCCGCTGCAGCCGGCGAGCGGGGCGAGGGCGAGCGCCAGGGCCGCGAGGAGGGCGGGGCGGTGGGTGCGACGGCTCATGCGGAGGTCCTCCTGGGGGGAACCGGTCGAATCGTGCCGGATACGCCCAGATGGTGACATCGCGCCGGGCCGCCGCCCGGGAGGTAGGGCCCGCACCGCACCGCCCGTCACCCGTGCGGCGCCGTCGGCCGTCAGAGGTGCTTGAAGTCCTCGATGGCCGTCCGGACCACCTGGTTCAGCTCGTCGCTGCCGGCGTGCCCGGAGTCCTCGATGATGTGGAGGCGGGCGTCCGGCCACGCCTTGGCCAGTTCCCAGGCCGTGTCCGGCGGGCCGCCCATGTCGTGCCGCCCGTGCACCAGGACGCCCGGGATGCCGGCCAGCTTGTGGGCGTCGCGCAGCAGTTGGTCGGGCTCCAGCCAGGCGCCGTTGCCGAAGAAGTGGGCGCAGATGCGGACGAACGCGATCCGGTCGTCGACCTCGCGGTTGCTGTACATGCCGGGGCTGTTGTTGGGCTCGCCCGAGATGACGGCGTCCTCCCAGGCGAGCCAGTCGGCGGCGGCCTTCTCCCGGACGGCCCGGTCGGGGTTCTCCATGAGGCGGGAGTAGGCGGCGAGCAGGCTGCGCCAGTCATCGCCGAGGGCGGCGCGCTCGTCCTCGGGGACGCCGTCGCGGAAGCGGTCCCAGGCCTCGGGCTGGAAGCGCCGGGCGCCCTGGTAGAGCCACTGGGTCTCGGCGGGCCGGGTCGTCGTGATGGCCGCGACGACGATCTGGGTGACGCGTTCGGGATGCTGCTGCGCGTAGGCGAGGAGGAGGGTCGAGCCCCAGGAGGCACCGTTGAGCAACCAGCGGTCGATGCCGAGGTGTTCGCGCAGCCGTTCCATGTCGTCGATCAGGTGCTGCGTGGTGTTGAGGCTCATGTCGGCGGCCGGGTCGCTGGCGTGCGGGGTGCTGCGGCCGCAGTTGCGCTGGTCGAAGCGGATGAAGCGGTAGCACTCCGGGTCCCAGGAGCGGGCGGGCCTGCGCATCGCGCCGGCTCCGGGCCCGCCGTGGACGTTGAGGGCGGGCTTGCCCTCGGGGTTGCCGAGCTGTTCGTAGTAGATGCGGTTGCCGTCCCCGGTGTCGAGGAATCCGGTGTCGTAGGGCTCGGTCGGAGGATAGAGATCAACCATAACCGTCGAGCCTACGGCCGACGGGGGTCGAACTCATCCGATTTGTTTCCGACTTGACGGTGAATCAGGAGAGGATCAGGAGCGGATCAGGAGCGGCCCAGCAGGTCGTCCAGCTCGGCGGCGAAGAGCAGCGCGGGATCGAAGCCCATCCCGGTGAAGTGCCCGGCGAGCTCCAGGGACAGGACGCCGTGCAGGCGGGTCCAGAAGGACAGCGCCCGGTGCAGCACCTCGGGCGGGGCCGGGTGCCCGCCGTCCCAGGCGCGGTGGTCGGCGAGGTGGGCGTCGAACGCCGTCGCGGGCCCCTCCGGCGCGAAGGCCGTCCAGGCGTCGAGGAGGACCGCCATGATCTCGCCCGAGACGGCGGTGGTGTCGTCGGGGGCGTGGTAGCCGGGGACGGGGGTGCCGTAGATGAGGAAGTACCGGTGCGGATCCTCCAGCGCCCACGCGCGCAGCACGTGCGCCAGCCCCGGCAGGTCGGTACCCGCGGCGGCGGCCGCACCGAGGGTGTCGGCGAGTCCGCGGTAGGCGTCCCGGACGAGCTCGGTGATGAGGTCGTCCCGGCTGGCGAAGTACCGGTAGAGCGCCGGCCCGCTCACGCCCATCCGCTTGGCGATCGCGTTGAGCGAGAGCGCCGAGGCCCCGGCCGTGGCGATCTGCTCCCAGGCGTGCTGCTTGACCTCCGCCCGCACCTGCGCCCGGTACCGCTCCCGCGGGGTGTCCGCACCGGTCGTCGCCATGGCCGCCCCGCTCCGGTCGCTACACGCTGAAGGTTTCGCTAGAAGCTATCACGACCACTGTGCGCCGGCAGGCGCCACAGGATCCCTTGACCTGTCGCCCGCCGAGAGTTAGAACTTATAACGACAGCGAGTGGCTATGCCTCTCGCGATGGCCACTCACCCAATCGTTGGAGGAGCACCATGCCCAGCCTTCGCACCGCCCTGGCCGGCGCCGCCGTTGCCGCGAGCCTCCTCGGCGTCGTCGCCTCGCCCGCCTCTGCCGACTCCGCCCGGAGTTCGCTGACGTGTCGCGGAGAGGGCGTCGACCCGGGGGCCGCCGTCCGCTACCGGGCCTCGACCGTCGTGCACGCTTCGCTCGGCACCGTCTGGCGGCTGCAGACCGACGTCGAGGGCTGGCCCTCCTGGCAGGCGGCCGTCGGTTCGGCGGAGCGGCTCGACGGCGGGGTGCTGCGGCGCGGGTCGGCGTTCCACTGGACGACGCCGATCCCGCCGAACCCCGCGACCACCGCGACCGGCCTGGACATCACGTCGACCGTCCGGCAGATCCGGCCCGGCGCCTGCATCCGCTGGACCGGGCCCGCCGTCGCCGACGGGCTGCGGATCGACGGCGTGCACGTGTGGAACTTCGCGGAGGTCGACGGCGGGGTCCTCGTGGGCACGGAGGAGACCCACACCGGCGCCCAGGTCGACGCCGACGTGCCCGCCGCGACGGCGATCCTCCGGGCCGGGCTCGACGCCTGGCTGCACGACCTCAAGGCCGCGGCCGAGGCGCAGGACGACTGAGCACCCCCGGTCCGGGCCCCCGGTCCGGGCTACGCGGCCTCGCCCGCCGCCTCGGGCCGCGGCATCAGCGCGTCCCACAGCGGCGGCGACTCGCCGCGGTTGCGGGCGCTGAACTCCTGCCAGTACGAGCTCGCCCACACCGTGATCGACGTCGCACCGCGGCTCGCCGACATCCTGACCGGACTCCTCCGGGGGTACCGCGCGGGAGCGTAGGGCGGGAAGGACCTCCCGGGTACGCGCACTAGACTCACCGCGGCCGCGCCGTGGAGGGCGGTCGTACCCGTGCGTTGTGAGCGAAGGAGCGTCCGGCCGCCCATGGCTGACGAGATCGCCGTCGAGGCCCGGCCGCACCGGCCGCGGCCGGTCGAGGAAGAAGCACCCGGCGAACGCGGCCGTCGGATCGGCTCGCTCGGACTGCTCGTCGTCGGCATGCTCGCCGTGCTCGTCGGGCGGCAGGTCCTCGGTGACCGGACGGGGCCCGCGTGGCTGGAGGCGTGGGGGGCCGTGTTCGTCGCCGTCTGCGTACAGGCGCTGCCGTTCCTGCTGCTCGGCGTGGTGCTGTCGGCCGCGATCGCCGCGTTCGTCCCGGCCCGGTGGCTCGAACGGGCGTTGCCGCGCAACCCGTTGCTCGCCGTGCCGATCGCGGGCGCGGCCGGGGTCGTGCTGCCCGGCTGCGAGTGCGCGTCGGTGCCGGTGGCCGGGCGGCTGATCGCCCGTGGGGTGGCTCCGGCGGCGGCGCTGGCGTTCCTGCTCTCCTCGCCGGCCGTCAACCCGGTCGTGCTCGTGGCGACCGCCGTCGCCTTCCGGGGGCAGCCCGAGCTGGTGGCCGCGCGCTTCCTGGCCTCGCTGGCCACCGCCGTGGCGATGGGGCTGCTCTGGTCGCGGTTCGGCCGCCCGGAGTGGCTGCGGCCGAAGCCGGCGCCCGGCGGCCCGACCGGCCTGCCCGCCTTCCGGGCCTCGCTGGAGCACGACTTCCTGCACGCCGGCGGCTTCCTGGTGATCGGCGGGATGACCGCGGCCACCCTCAACGTCGCCGTGCCGCGCGGCCTGCTCGGCGACCTGGCCGGACTGCCCGGCGTCTCCGTCCTCGTACTCGCCGTGCTGGCCGTGCTGCTCGCCGTCTGCTCGGAGGCGGACGCCTTCGTCGCCGCCGGACTCACCGGCTTCTCCACCACCGCCAAGCTCGCCTTCATGGTCGTCGGGCCGATGGTCGACGCCAAGCTCATCGCCCTCCAGGCCGGCACCTTCGGCCGGGCCTTCGCGTGGCGGTTCTGCGCCGCCACGTTCGTCGTCGCCGTCACCGCGGCGTCCCTGACCGGGTGGTGGCTCCTGTGAGGCGCGAAGTCCGGGCGCTGCTGCACGTCCTGCTCGGGGCGGCGGTGCTGCACATCTCGCTCTTCAGCGAGCTGTACCTGCGGTACGTGCGCAAGGAGCTGCGGCCGTACCTGATCGCGAGCGGCCTGCTGCTCGTCGTGGTCGGGCTGGTCGGTGCGGCCGTCGCCGCACAGGAGTTGCTGCGCCCCGGCCGGCGCACCGGGGCCGAGGACGGGCACGACCACGGCCACGGCGCTCCCCGCACCGCGTGGCTGCTGCTCCTGCCCGTCCTCGCGATCTACCTGCTCCAGCCCCGGGCACTGGGAGCCTTCACCGCGCAGCACTCGGACAGCACCGCCGCCAAGCCCGCCGACCCCGCAGGCGGATTCGGGCCGCTGCCCGCGAACGGGCCGGTCGCCCTGCGGCTCGCCGACTTCGACGCCCGCGCCGTCTGGGACACCAGCGGTTCGCTCAAGGGACGGCAGGTCCGGCTCACCGGATTCGCCACGCCCGGCCCCGGCGGCGGGAGTTGGTACCTCACCCGGCTGACCATCACCTGCTGTGCCGCCGACGCGCAGACCAGCAAGGTCGAGGTCCACGACGTCGACGCACCGCCCGAGGGGACGTGGGTCGAGGTGACGGGCACGTGGCAGCCGGACGGGCGGAGCGGTGCCGTGCCCGCCCTCGCCGCGGACCGCGTCCGCCGCATCGCCGAACCGGGAGACCCGTATGAGTGAGCACCCGTCGGAACCGGCGGCACGCGTGCAGCCCCGGCGCGGTGCGGCGGCCGTGCTCGCGCTCGGCGTCGTCGCCGCGCTCGCCTTCATGCCGTCCGTCCCGGACCGCCACGGCGGGCAGGCCTCACCACCCTCGGCGGACGCGCCGGCCGTCACCGTGCTCGGCGACGGCTCGACCTCCGACACCGGCCCGCAGCCCGGGCAGCCGGCTCCCGTCCGGCTCGGACCGGGTGAGCGGCCGCCGCAGTTCGTCGTCTTCTCCTTCGGCTCCCCCGCCGAGGGCGACGGCCACCTCTTCTCCCGCGCCCGCGGAGCGGCCAGGGCGAACGGCGCCGACGTCACGTTCTTCCTCCGTGGCGTGGACCTGCTCCCCGCCTCCGTCCGCTGGCAGTACCAGCCGCCGCAACACGAGGTCGGCGCCGCCGCCGTCCCCTTCCCGGCCGACGGGGAGGTACGGGCCACGCTCCAGCAGGTCGGCCGCGCGTGGCTGGACGGCGACGAGATCGCCGACGGCTTCATCGGACAGTTCTGCGGGCCGAAGGGCGGCCGGGACTGGTCGACGGCCGACTGGCGGAGCGAGATCGGCCAGGGCTACTCGATGGTGAACTTCTGGAAGACCGGGACGGGCTTCGCCGACCTGCCCCCGCTGCCGTTCGACTACCAGACGGAGCTCGTCGGCGGCCGGGCGCCGTGCCTGGAGGGCCGGGAGAACCTGCTTCCCGCCGAGCAGGACGCCGGCTGGCGCTACGACGTGGGCTCGCGGGACGACACCGCGCGCTGGCCGGCGCGGACGGACGGGATCTGGGAATTCCCGCTGCTCGCCACGGACCGGACGCCGCAGGCGTACCGCAGCGCCTTCGACCGCGCCTACCGGGGCACCCGCGCACCGCTCGTCCTCGACACCGACCTGGGCTCCGGGAACGACGCCGGGCTCCAGGCCGCCGAGGCGGCGATGAAGGACCTGTGCCACCGCGACGGCGTCCGCTGCGTGTCCTTCCGGCAGCTCGCCGACTGGCTCGACGCCCAGGACCCCGCCGTCCTCGCCCGCCTCCACACCCTCGCGCCGACGGACGCACCCGACCCGGCCGCCGTGGCGGGACGTTAGCGCACAGGGCTCACGCCCAGAGGTGCTCCCCGAGCACGGAGCCCTCCCGGGCGCCGGGCAGGACGTACGCGACGGCGGAGGCCGTGTGGTCCAGGAACGGGTTGAGGGCGTCGCGCGCGGCGAGGCGGGTCTGGACACGGGTGAACTGGGCGGGGTCGCGCATGAAGGCGCAGAAGAGCAGGCCGCGGTCGGTGGGGCCGTCGTCGTAGCTGTAACCGCGGCGCAGCATGCGGGCGCCGCCGTCGAGGCGGGGGCTGGAGAGGCGGACGTGGGCGGTGGCGGGGATGACGTAGGAGCCGTCGGGGTTCTTGGCGTAGATGTCCGGGTCCTCGTGCTCGGTGGTGCCGGTGAGCGGGGCGCCGTCGGTCGCGCGGCGGCCCATCGCCTGGTCGCGGCGCTCCGCGGGGAGCGCGGCGAAGGCGGCGGTGTCCATGCGGATGCGGCGGTAGACGAGGACGGTGCCGTTCTCGTGCGGGCCGGGCGGGCCCCAGACCCACTGGCGGGCGGTCTCGTCGTCGGGGTTGGCCGTGCCGTCCTTGAAGCCGAAGAGGTTGCGCGGGGTGACGCCGGAGGGTGTGGGCGGCAGGAATCCGGACTGCGACCAGCGGGGCGTGGCGCCGGCGGCGCGGGTGGCCGCGGCGACGAGTTCGGCGGCGACGGCCAGGGTCCAGCGGTCGTCGGCGCACAGTTGCAGGAGCAGGTCGCCGCCGCTGCGCGCCGGGTCCAGGTGGTCTCCGGGGAAGGGCGGCAACTCCCCGAGGGCGGGCGGGACGTCGAGGCCCAGCCGGGACGCGATCGCGGGGCCCACGCCCACCAGTGACGTGAGTCGGCTCCCGGCGCCGCGGTCCAGGCGCGGGTCGGGCGGCAGGTCGGAGACGGCCTCGGAGAGGACGCGGGTCAGCTCGGCGAGGAGGGCGCGCAGGGCCTCCCGGTCGGCGGCCGGGGAGTTCTGGGGCAGGTCGAAGGCGAGGAGTTGGGTCGCCTCCTGCTGAGGGAACGTCAATCCTGCTTGCCGGACGCCGTGGAAGGGCGTCGGAGCGGGCGGGCGTGCCACCGGGTGGCCCGACTCGGCCTCGCCGCTCGCCAGTTGACCGGCCGCCGCTCCGACACCCGCGGCGAGCACCGCACCGGCCGCGAACAGCGCCCTGCGCCGGCCGAACCCGGGGGCGGCATCGCGGTCCGGTTGCTGCGCGTTTTCCGGTTCGGTGGGCATGCGCGCTATTGGAGACGATAGAACACTGACTATGCAACTCCTCTCCTCGGGACGTGTGTTCGCCACGCTGCTGGCAGCCACCGCGCTGGCGGCCGCCGGGTGTTCCTCCGCAGGCTCCGGCTCCGACGTCGCGAAGCATCCGGCCGGGAGCGTGCTGCGGGTGCCGCAGGACTTCCCCACCGTCCAGAAGGCCGTCGACGTGGCCCGCGACGGCGAGACCGTCCTCGTCTCCCCCGGCGTCTACCGCGAGAGCGTCCGCGTCACCAAGGCGCGCCTGACCCTCCGGGGCACCGACCGCAACGGCGTCGTCCTCGACGGCGGCCTCAAGCTGGTCAACGGCGTCACCGTGACCGGGCCCGGCTCGGTGGTCGAGAACCTCACCGTCCACGGCTACCTCGCCAACGGCGTGCTGTTCACGGGCGTCACCGACGAGAAGCTGCAGCAGCGCGGCGCCGGCGGTTCCGCGTACGACCCCCTGGACACCGCCCGCTTCCCGGTCGTCCAGGGCTTCCGCGCGAGCCGGGTGACGGCGTACGGCAACGGGCTGTACGGCATCTACGCGTTCGACGCGCGCGGCGGCGTGATCGAGGACTCGTACGCCTCCGGGCAGGCCGACTCGGGCATCTACGTCGGGCAGTGCAAGCCGTGCGACACGCTGGTGCGCGGCAACACGGTGGAGCGCAACGCCGTCGGCATCGAGCTGACGAACGCCTCGGACGGGCTGTCGGTGCTGGGCAACCGCGTCGTCGGCAACCGGGTCGGCGTCACCGTCAACTCCAACGACCTGGAGGCGCTCGCCCCGCAGCACGGCGCGGTGATCGCCGGGAACGTCGTCGCCGACAACAACGCCCCCGACACCCCCGAACAGGCGGACGGGGGCTTCGGCATCGGTATCGGCATCGGCGGCGGGACGGCCAACCTGGTTCGGCGCAACCTCGTCCGGGGCAACCGCGCGGCCGGCGTGATCGTCACCGACCCGGCCGGGCACCCGGCGAGCGGCAACCGCGTCGAGGGCAACCGCACCGACGGCAACGGCGCCGACCTCGTCCTGGCCTCGGCCGACCCGGGCAACTGCTTCGGCGGCAACCAGCCCGCCGTCCAGAGCCCGGACGGGCTGGAGGGCCTGGCGGCGTGCGGCGCCCAGGGCCGCGGGCCGGTGCCCGGCGGGCGGGCGGCCCCGGTCCAGGCGCCGCCCGGCGTGCCGTTCAGCCAGGTCGCCGCGCCGCCCGCGCAGCCGTCGCTGCCGGACCCGTCCGCGCCCGGCCGCCCGGCCACCGGCCTGCCGGGGACGGTGGACGCGGACGCGTACCCGCTGCCGACCGACGTCACCGCCGTTCCGCCGCAGCCGAGTTGATCCCACCAGCCGTCACGCCGGCGCCGTCCGGGTGACGGGCAGCCCGTGCACGCCGTAGATCCGCATGTTCGTCCTGAGCTGCACCTCCTCGGCGGGGACGGCGAGTCGGAGGCCCTCGGTCGCGGCGTGCGGGCGTGCGGCCCCGAGGAGCCGGGCACCGGGGCGTGCGTCAGCCGGTGAGCCACGGTGCTTCGGGGAGCTTCGCCCCGCCGTCGCGCCCCCTGAACTCGACGGCGGTCGGCGTGCCGAGCCCCGGCAGCCGCATCGTCACGCGGCGCAGCGTGCCGTCGCCGTCGACCCAGTACGTGAGGGGCGAGCGGCCGCCGTCGGGGGCGGCGCCCTGGGCGCGGGGGCCGGCGAAGCGGTCGTAGCCGCGGCCGTCGATGCGGTCCGGGCCGAGCCAACGGGCGCCGGACTGGGCGAGCAGGAGCGGGTTGTCGGGCCGGTCCGCGCCGAGCTGGACCATCAGCTGGAGGCCGGAGTCCAGCGGGTCGGCCGTGTAGGTGCGCGGCGACCAGCCGGAGCGGGGGACGTGTTCGGCCTGCTCCCAGAACTCGCCCTTGTCGCCGGTGGGTTCGGGGGCGAGGCCGAGGCCACCGGTGTCCCAGACGATGAGGCCGCGGTCCGGCTGCGCGCCGGGCCCGGTGGTCGTGTAGCGGCCGACGCCCCGGCGGGTCCGGTAGTCGACGACGCCCTCGACGCGGATCTCCACTCCCCCGCCCTCGGCCGCGGTGAGGACCACGCCGACCGGACTGACCTGGTAGAGGTTCAGTCGCGACAGGGCGAGCCTGGACGCCTCGTCCGTGGTGACCGGCCGCTCCGCCGTCCCGTCGGAGACCGTCCGGTAGGCGACGAATCCGCCGGCGGCCAGGGCGCACACGACGACGGCGACGAGTGCTCCGAGCCGGAAGCGGCGTGGTTTGCGGGGCATACGGCTGCTTTCCCTCTCAGGTGAGTCACGCCCGTCGGGGGGGGGGGGGGGGGGCCGCCCGCCCGCCCCCCCCCCCCCCCACCGCCAGAGCGACGACACCCACGGCGCGGGCCGCGCGGGGGGCGGGAGAGCCCGGGCCCCCC
>NZ_JBHWGV010000072.1:34216-43491 GCF_042732955.1 Kitasatospora sp. NPDC059747
GGCCTGGCACGACCTGATGAACAGCCCGTCCTGGCAGGCCAAGACGGCCGTCGAGCAGGCGCGGTGGCGCGCCCACCCCCCCCCCCCCCGCGCGGCCCCCGCGCACGCGCCCCCCCGGGACGGCGCGCGGGGGCCCGCCCCCGCGCCCCGTGCCCCCCCTTGGAGCGCCCCCCCCCCCCCGCCCGATCGAGCCCTTCCGGACCGTCAGCGCCTGGACCTGCGCCTGCGGGTCAGCACGAGCAGCGCCGCGCCGAGGGCGGTGAGCACCACCGCACCGGCCACGGCCGGCAGGAGCGCCCCGCTCGCGCCGGTGCCGGGCAACGTGCCGGGCACCGGGCGGGGTGCGGCCGGCGGCAGCGGGTAGTCCGGGTTACCGGGGTTGCCGGGGCTACCGGGCACGGCCGGGCCGGTCTGCGCCGGCGGCGAGGACGGCGACGGCGTACCGGTCGGCACCGGAGTCGGCGTCGGCGTGGATGTCGGTGTGGGCGTGGGCGTGGGCGTCGGGGTGGGCGTCGGGATGAGCCGGTTGACCATCGTCACCGAGACCCCCGCGTCGAGGTTGTCCGCGGTCAGCACGAGCGGTGCGGACACCGACGGGTCCGGCGCGGAGTAGCCGTCCGGCGGGCTCACCTCCTGCCAGTAGTACGTCCCGGGTGTGCCGCTGCCCTGGCACACGCCGTCCGCCCCGGTGGTGCAGGGCTCACCGACGGGCGTGTCCGGCTTGTCCCCGGCGGTCTGGAGGCCGTCCGTGCCGTTGCTCTCCTTCCAGAGGCGGAACGTGGCCCCGGCCAGCGGTTTGCCGTCCTGGTCGTTCTTGACGACCCGCAGGACGCCCTCCTGCTGCCGGTAGCCGAAGTCGTACGTGTGGTCGTTCTCGCCCGGTCCGCCGGTGGTCAGCGACCGTTCGGGGAACCTCGCCCCGGCCGGGACGACGCCCTTGGAGTCGATGAAGTGGTTGTCCCCGACGTCGGCGGCGGTGGGCACCCACTGGTAGAGGGGGCCGCCCTTGGCGTAGTCCGCCGGGTTGTCGATCCGGATCGTGTACTTCGTCCGGGGTTTGAGGCCGCCGGTGACGTCGGAGTCGTCGAAGTAGTACTCGCCCCGCGTCGTCGTCCTCGTGGTGCCGACGACCTTGCCCGACTCGTCGTAGAGGTTGACGGTGGCGCCCGGGACCGGGCGCTGACCCGGGTTCTGGATGCCCTTGCGCTCGGGGTCGTACCAGACCCGGTTGCCGATCTGCAGCGGCGCCCGGTCGCACAGGACCTCCAGGTCGCCCATGGAGGCGCCCTTGCCGAACGGCGCGTTGTCCCTGGGCGGGTTGAGCCGGAAGCCGAGCTGCGGGTCCTGCTTGCCGTCCGCCCGCTGGAGGAACGACGTGCCGTACCCGAGGGCGGTGTGGTTGGGGTCGAAGGCGGAGACCGCGATGGTGTCCTCGACCTTGGAGAGCGCCATGCCGGCGAACGCCGTGTTGTGGTGGCCCACCCCGGCCCAGGCGGTGTCGAAGAACCGGTTGCCCCGGGGGGCGAGGCCGCAGCCGCCGTTGGTGTCCAGCACGTAGGTGCCGTGCACCGGACAGGCCTTGTTCAGGTCGCCGCCGGACATGACGCGGGCGGGGGCGCCCGGCCCGACCGCGCCCGGCGCGCGGTCGGCGAAGCGGTCGCGGAAGGCCAGCAGCATCGACCCGTCGGTCTCGAAGCCGATCTCGCCCAGCTCCGGCTCGGGGTTGGCCATGGTGCCGAGACCGCACGGACGGCCGTTCTGCGCCGTCGGGTAGGTGCTCGTCCACGGGAACCAGCCCGCGCCGTCGCAGGGGCCCGAGCCCACGGTGGACTTGCGCGGGTAGTCCAGCGGCTGGTCCAGCACCGGCTTGCCGAACGCCCCGGTGCCGAGGTCGAACGGCAGGACCACCGCGCGCACGTCGGTGAGCTTCCCGGTGGACTCGCCGGAGCACACCCCGCCGAGGTAGCCGGTGCCGTCCTGCAGGCCGAGGCCGAACGGGCGCCAGTCCCCCGCCGCCGGGCAGCCCGGGTCGGGGATCGGGTAGGCGGCCGAGGGCGCCCCGGCGCTCGGGACGGTGGCGTCGTAGCGGTACAGCTTGCGGTCGTCGAGGTTGACGACGAACAGGTCCTTGCCGTCGTCGGTGATCTTGATGCCGCCGAGGCTCTCCTTGCCCGGCGCGTCGACGAAGGCGTCGTCCGTGCCGCCGCCGTGGACGCTCGTGCCCGCGTGCGGGACGGTGGTGAACAGCGTCGTCGTCTTCTGCGCGAGGTCGGTGACGTAGATCGCGCCCGCGCCGCCCGGGCCGTACCCGGTGGTGCGCTTGGCGACCGCCGAGGAGAACACCCGCCGGTCGGCCTTGTTCCACGCGATGCCGAACAGCGTGCCGGTCTCGGCGTTGGTGGCGATGGTCGTGGCGTTCACGCCCTCGCCGTCCTGGCCGCGCGCGCTGTACGGGAAGGAGACCAGCGTGCGCTGTGCGCCGCCCTCGCGGGCCATGGGCTGGCACGTCGTCACCAGCGGCGCGTTCTTCTGGCAGTAGTCACCGGGGTTCCACAGCCCGGTGGTGTAGGACACGTTCCTGCCGCCGGAGAGGTCGACGAACTCCTCGTTGCTGCTCAGCCGGCCGGGCGCGCCGTCCAGCCCCTGACGGGAGGCGAAGGCCGGGAACAGCACGCCCGGCTTCGGATTCACCACCTGCACGCGGTACTTGCCGCCGGTCGCCTTGCTCGTGGCCGGCGCGAGCGTCACCATGCCGTTGGCCGCGGTGGTGCCCTCGACGCCGACGCCGACGTCGTCCGTCAGCGTCACCTTCACGCCCGCGATGCCCGGCTCCAGCGCGGACTTGTACACGCCGCTCGCGTCCACGGCCCGGACCACCCGGACCGTCACGGACCCGTCGCCCGTCTGCGGGAACGCGGCCGGGGCCGCCAGCAGCGAGCAGCCGCCCACCCCGACGGCGAGCACCGCGACGCTGCCCGCCGCGCGGCGGGCGGATCTGCGCGCGCGGCCCCGGCCCGGTCCGCGCGCGGTGCCGTTGGGCTCTTCGTCTGTCGTCGTCATCCCCTGCTCTCATCGTCCAGAAGGGCGTTGCGGCCCTTGCTCGTTGGAGAGTTCACGGGGTGGCGGGAACCCGCCATCCTTAACGGGAGCTTAAAGCGGCTTGACGCAATCAGGATGAAGAACGGGAACTTTGACGGCTCATCAGACAAAGCCCGGAGTCGCCGTCGAACACTTCCGCGAATGGACACATCTCCCCCGGCGCTTGTTCACACACGCCGAATGGCGACTCCAAGCGCTTCTTTGAGACCGCCAAAGCTTCCCCAATATGCGACAAACCGGGCAGAGTTGACCTAGTGTCAGATGTTTGCAAAGTGGCTGGTGCGACGACCGGGAAGATCTTGACACCCCTCCGGGACGGCGGTTTCACTGACAGCGCTCCTCCACCGGAGCCACATCTTCCCGAGCCGCACCGGCGGCCGGACACCCGCACCGAGATCACCCCCGCAGCGAGATCACGTCCTCACCGGGATCCCGCACGTTTGCGCTCGATAGCACCAGGAATGGGAGAAGCCAGATGGGGAGCGGACAGAACACCGACGGTGGCTGTTGTCCCGGCGAGTCACCCGAAGCCAATGAACCATTCCCGCTGACCGAGATCCAGTACGCGTACTGGGTCGGGCGCGGGCCCAATTTCGTCCTCGGCAACGTCGCGCCCCACGCCTACTTCGAGCTGGAGGGCCGCCGGCTCGACCCGGACCTGCTGAACCGCACCTGGCGCCGCCTGCTGGAGCGCCACGGCATGCTGCGGGCGGTCGTCCACGAGGGCGGCGAGCAGCAGATCCTCGCCGAGGCCCCGCCGTTCGAGATCGCCTTCGAGGACCTGTCCCAGGTGCCCGCGGAGGAGGCGCAGGCCCGGCTCGCCGAGGTCCGCCTGGACCTGTCGGAGCGGGTCTACGACCCCTCCGTGTGGCCGCTGTTCGACATCCGGCTGACCCGCCTGCCCGAGCACGACCGGCTGCACGTGAGCCTCGACCTGCTCATGGTCGACCTGGCCAGCATCGCCGGGCTGTTCAGCGAGTGGAGCGCGCTCTGCCGCGACGAGCGGGCCGAACTCCCGCCGGTCGACGTCTCCTTCCGTGACTACGTGCTCGCGCTGGAGAACGGCACCCAGTCGCCGCGGCACAAGCGCTCGATGGAGTACTGGGTCTCCCGCGCCGAGGAGCTCGCCCCGCCGCCGGAGCTGCCGCTGGCCAAGCCCCCGGCGCGCATACCCAAGCCGCGCTTCACGCACCGCGAGTACCACCTCCCGCCGGAGCTGTGGCAGCGCTTCCAGGAGCGCTCGGAGGAGGCGGGCCTGACCCCGACCGCCGTACTGGCGACGGTCTTCGCCGAGACCCTGCGGATGTGGAGCGGCACGCCGAAGTTCGCACTGAACCTCACGCTCTTCAACCGCCTGCCGCTGCTCCTCGCCGAGAACGCGAAGGGCCACCGCACCGTCCACCCCCACCTGCAGAACCTGATCGGCGACTTCACCTCGATCTGCCTCCTGGAGATGGACACCACCGGCGACCTCCCCTTCGAGGACCGCGTCGCCCGCACCCAGACCCAGCTCCAGCAGGACCTGCGCCACCGCTACGTCAGCGCCCTGCACGCGCTGCGCGAGCGGCGCCGGCGCGGCCTGCAGACCAACTTCGAGACCATGCCGGTCGTCTTCACCAGCGGCCTCGGCACCGTCGCCGACGTCTCCGGGCCGATGGCCTACTTCGGCGACATCACCTACCGGCTCAGCCAGACCCCGCAGGTGTGGCTGGACCACCAGGTGGTCGACTTCACCGGCTCGCTGGACCTCACCTGGGACGCCGTCGAGGAGCTCTTCCCCGAAGGACTCCTGGACGACATGTTCGCGACCTACACGGCGGCGGTCCGCGCGCTCGCCGAGGACGACGCGGTCTGGACGGCCGGCCCCGCCCTCGCCCTGCCCGCCGGCCAGGCCACCGAGCGCGACGGCGCGAACGACACCGCGGGCGAACTGCCCGGGGGCCTGCTGCACCAGGGCCTGCTCAAGGGCGCCGCCGAGCACCCCGAGCGGCCCGCCGTGATCCACGGCGCCGGGACGGTCACGTACGGCGGCCTCGCCGCACAGGCCGCGTCCGTCGCCGAGCGGGTCCGCCGCACCGCCGACGGCACCGGTCTGCGCGACCGCCTGGTCGGCATCACCCTGCCCAAGGGCCCGGACCAGGTCGCCGCCGCCCACGGCGTGCTGCTCGCCTCGGCCGCCTACCTGCCCGTCGGCCCCGCGCTGCCGCCCGCCCGCCGGTCGACGCTGCTGACCGACGGCGAGGCGCTCGCCGTCGTGACGGACGCCGCGCACCTGGACGCGCCGGACTGGCCCGAGGGCCTGCCGAGGCTGGACGTCGAGGGCGCCGCCGACCCGGCCGCCCCGGCGGACGCCGCCCGGCCCGAGGACCTCGCCTACGTCCTCTACACCTCCGGCTCGACCGGGCGCCCCAAGGGCGTCATGATCGAGCACCGGGCCGCGCTCAACACCGTCACCGACATCAACGAGCGCTTCGGCGTCGGCCCCGGGGACCGCGTGTTCGGCCTCGCCGACCTCGGCTTCGACCTCTCGGTCTACGACCTCTTCGGCACCTTCCTCGCCGGCGGCGCCCTCGTGCTGCCCGACGAGGACAAGCGCCGCGAGCCGAGCCACTGGGCCGAGCTGATGACCCGGCACGGCGTCACCGTGTGGAACTCCGTCCCGGCCCAGATGCAGATGCTCGTCGACCACGTCGAGCTCACCGGCGAGGTCCCCGAGGGCCTGCGCCTGGTCCTGCTCAGCGGCGACTGGATCCCGCTGGACCTGCCCGAGCGCATCCTCGCGCTGTGGCCCGAGGCCCGCGTGATCAGCCTCGGCGGCGCCACCGAGGCGTCCATCTGGTCCAACTGGCACCCGGCCGACGAGGTCCCCGAGGGCTGCCCGAGCGTCCCGTACGGCAAGCCGCTGCGCAACCAGGCCTTCCACGTGCTCGACGAGCGCATGGAGCCGTGCCCGGTGTGGGTGCCCGGCGAGCTTTACATCGCCGGCGCCGGCCTCGCCCGCGGCTACTTCCGCGACCCCGAGCGCACCGAAGCGAGCTTCGTCCACCACCCGCGCACCGGCGAACGGCTCTACCGCACCGGCGACTTCGGCCGCTACCTGCCGGACGGCGTGCTCCAGTTCCTCGGCCGCCGGGACGGCCAGGTCAAGATCGGCGGCCACCGCATCGAGTGCGGCGAGGTCGAGGCCGTCCTCCAGCGCCACCCCGGCGTGGAGAACGCCGTCGTCGTCAAGTCCGCCGACGACCCGACCAACGCGCGCCTGCTCGGCTACGTCGTGCCGGACCGCGCCGACGGCTCCCTGCTGGTCACCGAGACGGCGGACGCCGCCGAGACCGACCGCCGCCGCGCGGCCCTCGCCTCGGCCGCGACCTTCGCCGCCCCCGGCCCCGACGCCGACACCCTGCTCGGCGCCTGGTCCGCACTCGACGACCTGCACGCCGCGGCCGCCGCCGTCGCCTTCCGCACCCTCGGCCTGCCGCACCTGCCCGGCGAGCGCTTCGACCCGTCCGCCGCCACCGCGGCCGGCGTGGCCACCCGCTACGAACGCTGGCTGGCCCGCGCCACCGACGCCCTGGTGCGCCACGGCGACCTGCGCACCACCGAGGACGGCCTCGAAGTGGCCGTCGAGTTCCCGAAGTCCGTCCCCGACACCGTCGCCGACGCCGCCCGCGCCGCGCTCGGCGGCACCCTGGACGTGCCCGGGGACCTCATCGACTGGATGCTCTCGCTGGCCGGCAACGTCGCCGCCGTCCTCACCCAGTCCCTGCACTCGGCCGAGCTCTACGCCTCGGACCGCACGCCCGAGGTGTACGCCCGCCTCTTCGGCCCCGCCTACGCCGTCGCCACCGAGGCGGTGGCCCGGCTCGTCGCCGACTGGCCGGCGGACCGCCCGCTGCGCGTCGTCGAGGTCGGCGGCGGCTACGGCACGCTCACGCAGCACCTGCTGCCGCTGCTGCCCGCCGACCGCACCGACTACCTGTTCACGGACATCTCGACCTACTTCACCGACCGCGCCCAGGAGAACTTCGGGGAGCACGAGTTCGTCCGCTACGGGCTGTTCAACCTCGACCAGGAGCCCGAACTCCAGGGCCACGACGGCCTGTCGGCCGACCTCGTGATCGCCGCCAGCGTCCTGCACGACACCCGGGACATCGCCACCAGCCTCGGCACCCTGCGCTCCGTCCTCGCCCCCGGCGGCCTGCTGCTGATGGTCGAACAGACCGCCATGCACCCGTGGTTCGACCTCACCATGGGCCTCCAGCAGGGCTTCGACGGCTGGACGGACACCGCGTTCCGCACCTGGGGCCACCCACTGCTCGACTGCCCCCAGTGGGCCGGGCTGCTCACCGAGTGCGGCTACGGCGACACCGCGGTGCTCACCCGCGACGGCGACGGACCGGCCGCGGTCGGCTTCGACGTCCTGGCCGCCGAAGGCCCCGCGGAGCAGCGGCGCTTCGACCGCGACGCGCTGCTCGCGCACGCGGCCGCGCACCTGCCCAAGCACATGGTCCCGGCGCGGCTCAGCCCGCTGGAGCGGATGCCGCTCAGCGCCACCGGCAAGATCGACCGCTCGGTCCTCGCCAAGGCCGGCGCCCGGGGCGTGCAGCGCGGACGGCCGGTGCGTCCGCCGGTCACCGACCGGCAGGCGAAGCTCGTCGAGATCTACCGCTCGATCCTCGGCGTGAACCAGATCGACCTCGCCGACGACTTCCTGGAGGCGGGCGGCGACTCGCTGCTCGCGGCCCGGATCGCCGTCTCCCTGCAGCGCACCTTCGGCGTCGAGGTGCCGGTCGCCGTCGTCCTGCAGAACTCGACGGTGGCCGACGTGGACGCGTGGTTCGAACCGCAGCTCGGCCCGGCGAACCCGCTCGACGTGCCGGCGACCGCTTCCCCCGCATCCGACGCACCCCAGGAGGACGTGTGACACGCGACAGGCTCGTCGAGTGGCTCGCCGACTACATCGCCGAACTGCTGGACATCGCGGTCGAGGAGGTCGGCACCGAGCTCCCGCTGACCGCGCTCGGCGTCGACTCGGCCACCACCCTGGTGCTGGCGGCCGACCTCGGGACGAAGCTGCGCCGGCAGGTGCGGCCCAAGGAGATCCTGGAGCACCCGACGATCGAGGGCCTGGCCGAGTACCTGGCGTCGGCCGGTGCCGAGGCGGACGCCCTTGACGCCGGCACCGTTGACGCCGTCGCCGCCGGAACGGCCGAGGTGAGGTGACGTGACCGGCATGGCGGAACCGCACACCCCCCAGTGGACCATCAGGGCACCGGGCCCGTCCGGGCCGCGCACCCTGTACTGCTTCCCGCACGGAGGCGGTTCCGCCGCCGAGTACGTCCGGTGGGGCCGGCAGCTGGAGGGCCTGAACGTCCTGGCCGTCCAGCTGCCCGGCCGGGGCTCCCGGCTCGACGAGGAACCGTGCACGTCGATGGCCGACCTCGTCGACCGGCTCGCGAAGGAGCTGCCGCTCAGCACCCCCTTCGTGTTCTTCGGGCACAGCTTCGGCGCCCTCGTGTGCTACGAACTCACCCACCGGCTCATCGAGTTGGGCCGCCCACTGCCGGAGCGGCTGATCCTCTCCGGCTACCCGGCACCCGAACTGGCCCGGCACGAGCAGGGGTTCCACCTCCTGCCCGACACGGAGCTGCTCGGCGCCGTGAACGAGCGGCACGGCGGCATCCCCGAAGAGCTCCTGGCCGACCCCGAGCTGGCGCGGCTCTCCGCGGCCGGGCTGCGGGCGGACTACCGGATCCTGGAGACCTACCGGTGGCACGAACGGCCGCCGCTGCCCGTACCGTTCACGGTGCTCGGCGGCGACCGCGACCTCATCTCCCGGGAGCAGCTCACCGCCTGGGAGCGGCACACCGACGCCGGGCCGGTCCCGGTCCGGCTGTTCCCCGGGGGCCACTTCTACTTCCGCGAACGGCAGCACGCGGCCGTCCTGCGGAACGTCCGGGCGGCGGCGGCATGCTGACGTTCGCCGTCGCCGCGGTCGTCCTCATCATGATCCCCGGCCCCGACCAGGCGCTGATCACCCGCAACGCCCTGGTCGGCGGCCGGGGGGGCGGGCGGGGGGCCCCCCGCCGCGGGCGGGGGGGGGGGCGCGGGGGCGGGGGGGGCGCGGCGCGGGGGGGGTGGGGGCGCCAGGGGGCGGCCGCCCGGGGGGGGAACGG
>NZ_JBHWGV010000072.1:43501-44974 GCF_042732955.1 Kitasatospora sp. NPDC059747
CTCTTCTGTGGGGCCCACTCCAATTCCCCGGCCACCCCCCTGGTGTTTACACCCCCCCCCTCCTGGGTGGGTGGCCGGGCCGCCGGCCTGTACACCACGCTCGGCGGCATGCTGGGGCTCAGCGTGCACGTGTCGGCCGCGTCGCTGGGGGTGTCGTCGCTCCTGGTCGCGTCCGCCGTGGCGTTCACCGTGCTGAAGGCCGTCGGGACGCTGTACCTGGTGTGGATGGGCATCGGCACGCTGCGCGCCGCCCGGAAGTCGGCGCGGGCGACGGCCGACGCGGAGGCGTCGGAGGCGGCCGGGAAGACCTGGCTGATGTACGTGCGGCAGGGCTTCCTGTCGAACGCGCTCAACCCGAAGGTGGCGCTGTTCTTCGTCACCTTCCTGCCGCAGTTCCTCCCCACGACCGGGCACACGCTGGGCCGGGCGCTGGTGCTCTCGGCCGAGTTCGTGGTGCTGTACCTGCTGTGGTTCGGCCTCTACACCGTCACCGTCGACCGCTTCGGCGCCTTCCTGCGCCGCCCGAAGGTCCGCAGCCGCATCGAGCAGGTCACGGGCGTGCTGCTGATCGGCTTCGGCGTGCGGCTGGCACTGATGCAGTGACACCGCCGTGGGGGTGTCCCGACCGGACACCCCCACACAGGGTTCTCCGACCACGGCCGGGGCCGGGTTCCGCCCGGCCCCGGCCGTCCGACATCATGGCGGGTTCCGACATCGATTCGGGTGGAGAACGGGAGAACGGTGCAGCCGAAGGATCCCAGGACCCGGGCGGGACGATGGGCCGTAGCGCCGCTCGTCGCGCTGGCGGGGCTCGTCATGATGCTGGCCGGCGCGGCGATGGCCACCGTGTGCGTGCTCAGCATCGGGTACCCGCTGCGGCTCGCCGGGGAGCCCGGCCTGCTGGCCGTCTCGGGCTGCATCACCGAGGGCAGCGGCAAACAGGCCCACACCACCTGCTTCGGCACCTTCACCCCCGACTCGGGCGCCGCCGCCGTTCCGACGTCCTACGACGGCTCCCTGCCGGCCCACGCCCGCGTCCCCGTCCAGTACGTCCCCTCCGAGGACACCACCCACCGCGTGGGCGTGGCCTACACCGGCGTCCGCGTCCTCGGCACCTGCTTCGGCCTGTTGACCGTCATCGGCGGCAGCCTCGGCATCGGCCACGCCGTCCGGATCATCGCGCCCCGCCACGCGGCCCGCTGGCGCAAGGCCGTCCCCGAGCGCTTCGCCGGGTGGGTCGTGGTGGTGCTGCTCGCCCTGACGGCCGTCTCGGGCGTGACCAGCGTGGTGGCGTACGTCTTCACGGACTGAGCCGCTACTTCAGGCCGGCGAGGATCCCCTTCGCCACGTCGCTGACCGTCGCGGCCACGGCGTCGGCCGTGAATGCCCCGGTGGGGGGGGGGGGCTAGCGCGACCGAGACCCAGAGCGGGGGCCCCGCCCCGCGCCCCTCACCCCCGAGGGGGGACGCGCCC
>NZ_JBHWGV010000072.1:44984-49378 GCF_042732955.1 Kitasatospora sp. NPDC059747
CGCCCCGCCCCCCTCGCCCGGGCGGCCTCGCACCCCCACCCCCCCGGCGCGCCCCCGGCGGCCCCCGCGTCCGCCGTCCCCCCGGTGGGGGGCCCCCCCGCCGCCCCCCCCCCCACGGTTGGCGGCCACGACGGCCAGGCGGTAGTCCCGCTCGTGGAGCGCGGCGTCGTCCTTCGTCGACTGGTGGGAACGGTCGCCGAGCGCGATGGGAGGCGTGGACGCCGTTCCGGTGTCGCCCTTCGTCCAGCCCGCGTAGAACTGCTGGGCCTGCTCGGCCGTCTTGAAGGTCAGGACGTCCAGGCCGACGAACGTGCCGGCCCTGCCGCCGTTGGCGAACCAGCGGGTGCACGACTGCACGGAGAACTCGTCCGGGGTTCCGGGGTTGTGCTGCTCCGACTTCCCCTCGGGAGTGCGCTTCTCCTTGCCGAAGAGCTGCTCCAGCCCGCCGGTGTCGATGTTCCGGCACTCTGCGGGCACCGGGCCGAGGGGCGTCGCGGTGCTGCTCGGGGCGAACGCCGGTGCGGCCGCCGCCGTGGGTGCTCCGGCCAGGCCGCTGGGGACGGGCGGGTTCGCCGCCGAATAGGTCGTGCCCGAGCTCGGGTTGAGCACCACGAGCGCCGTGATCCCCACCACGGCCGCCACGGCGACCGCGATCCCGACGAGCAACTGCCCACGGCGCCCGGCGTCCGTCGGTTCCGGTGCCGGTGCCGGTTCCGGTGTCCGCAGGGCCATCGTCGGGTCCGGCGTCGGGATCTCCGACGGCATCGTCGGGGTCGGGACGGGCTGCGGTGCGTCCTCCGTCCGCTCCGGCGCCGCGTCGAGGTTGAGCAACTCCACCGTCCGACGGCCGATCTGGGCCATCAGCGGGGCCGCGAGCCAGCCGGCGGCGACCAGATCGGCGGCGCCGCCCGGGGAGAGCCGGGCCGCGACCTGCCGCGGGGTCGGCCGCGCGGCCGGGTCCTTGGCCAGGCAGGCCTCCGCCACCTCTCGCAACTCGCCCTGCAGGCCACCGAGTTCGGGATCGCCGTGCGCCACCTTGTACAGCAGGGCGGCCGCGCTGTCCGCGCCGAACGGCGACGCTCCGGTGGCCGCGAACGCCAGCACCGCACCGAGCTGGAACACGTCCGAGGCCGGGCCCAGCGGCTGGTCCTGCACCTGTTCCGGCGACATGTAGCCGGGCGAACCCACCACGACCCCGGTGCTGGTGAGCGCGGACGTGGCGAGGCTGTCCATCGCCCGCGCGATCCCGAAGTCGATCAGCACCGGGCCGTCCGGCGACAGCATCACGTTCGACGGCTTGAGGTCGCGGTGGATCAGCCCCAGCCCGTGGACCGCCGTCAGCGCCTCGGCGAGCCCGGCGGCCAGCGCCCGCACGCCGTCCTCGGACAGCGGCCCGAACTGCGCCACGGCCTCGGCCAGCGAGGGCCCGGCGACGTACCCGGTGGCGACCCACGGCTCCGGCGACTCCGTGTCCGAGTCGAGCACCGGCGCCGTCCACGCCCCGCCGACCCGGCGCGCCGCGGCCACCTCACGCCGGAATCGGGCCCGGAACTCGGCGTCCGCCGCCAGCTCCGGCCGCACGACCTTGACCGCGACGGTCCGCCCGCCGGCCGTCCGCCCCAGGTAGACGCAGCCCATGCCGCCCGCGCCCAGCCGCCCGAGCAGCCGGTACGACCCGACGACGGAAGGATCCCCGGCCACCAACGGCTGCATCGTCACACCACTCCCCGTTCGCCGCCCCGCCGCTGTCCGGCCACGGCACCCCGAATTTGCCGCCCAGAGCTTAGCGGTATCCCTCAGACCCGCCCCCGCGCAGCCCGTGCGGCCTGCGCGGCCACCGCCATGGCCCGCCGGGCCGAGGGGTCCGCCGGATGACCGGCGACGAGGTGCAGGTCCGGCCCCCCGGTGCGTAGGCCCACGCACTCGTGGCGACGATGCTGGGCGCGGGCTGGGCGTTCCTGCACTCGACGCTCCGGGCGTGGGCGACGTCGGTGGTGCCCGAGGCGCGCGGAACGGCGGTCTCGTGCTCCGTCGCCGCGCTGTTCATCGGCAGCGCGCTCGGCGCGACCCTCGGCCGGGCGCGGCCGACCACGCGCGGTTCGGGCCGCTCTTCGGGGAGGCCGCCGCCGCGACCGTCCCGCTGACCGTCGCGATCGTGGTCGGCCGCCACCGCTTCACCGCCCGGGGGCAGGAGCCGGCCCGCCGGCCGGGGTGTCCGGGGTGTCCGGGGCCTTGACGAGCGACACCTTCGAAGCCTCCAGCGCGTTCGCGGGCTCCGGAGCCTCGATCGAGTCCGGTTCCGCCCCGCCGCCCGGCTGCTCGATCCGGCTCAGCAGCCGCGCGACGGCGTCCGTGCGCTCCCGCAGGGTCGCGACGTGAGCCGCCCTGGCCGGCTTGACGGGCTCCTCGGCGGGCCGCACCGGGATGCCGCGGCGGCGGGCGGTCGCGATGAGGCTCTCGCCGACCTGGCCGGACACGACGAGTGTGGCCACGGCGAAGCAGCCCGCGTCCAGGGTGCGCTGCCGGCCGAGCAGGCCGCGGTACACGATCCGCGCGGGCACGGCCAGTTCGTCCAGGCGCTGCTCGACCGACCCGCGCTCCAGCGCCGCGAGGACGACCGTGGCCAGCGCCTCGCCGATCTTGGTGACGGCCCACTTGCGGCCCGGCACCGGCGGCAGGAACTCCCGGACCTTGTCGACCTCCTGCTCCAGGGCGGTGGTGGTCAGCACCTCGAAGGCGTTGCGGGTCTGCACCTCCACGACCTTGTCCCACTCGATCTCCTCGCCGTCGAACCCGGCCTTCACCGGCCCCAGGTGCACGGCGCCGACGCCGTCGAGGAGTCCGAGCAGCTTGTGCACCGCGGCGGGGGTGCGGGGGTGCCGGCCGAGCAGCGTGCCGACCGACAGCTTCCACGGCTCGGTGGCGGGCACGGGCGGCGGCGCGACGGACGTGAGCGCCGTGAGCGCCCACCGTCCGCCCGCCACCGACCGGCCGCCGCGCAGCGCGGCCTGCCAGCCGGCCTGCAACCCGGCCTCGCCCCGCTCGGCCGCCACGCCTATCAGCCGCCCCAGACCACCCATCAGATCCCCGTCCTCACATCGGCAACCCGCCGATGGTAGGCGGTCGGGCGAGCGGCCCCCGCACCGGTCGGCCCTTCAGGAGCGGCGCAGGCCCGCCAGGACGGCCCGCTCGACCGGGGACGGAGCGGAGCCGTCCAGGTCGAGCAGCCCGGTCGGCTCCAGCGGGGGCTGGGCGATGAACCGCGGCACCGTCCCGCCGTGCCGCTGGGCGGCGTGTATCAGGAACGGGTGGCACAGGTAGACGTCCCCGGCCGCGCCGGTCGCCTCGACCTCCTGACGGCCCGCCGACGCCGGGACGGCCTCCCCGCACAGCGAGAACCACTCCCGGCCCTCCTCCCCCGCGGCGGTGAGCAGCGGCGGCACGTCGAGGTGCGAGCCGATCCGGATGCGGGTCGGGGCGTCGTCCGGGCCGACGTCGGAGAAGAGGAAGAGCATCAGCAGCGCGCGCCCGCGCGAGCGCAGGCCCACCCGGTACTCGCCCGAGTCCCCGGTCCAGCCGGCGTCGAGGTGCCAGCCGTCGTCGCCCGGGTCCTTCTCGCTCGGGAAGCGGATCGGGAAGGTGCCCAGCCCGAGCGGCGCCGTCCAGCGCCCCGCACCCACCAGTCGGTCGTACGCCTCGTGCAGGGCGGGGGTGTTGGCCGCCTCGCGGAACGGCGGCGTGGCCATGCCGCCGATCCGCACGACCGGCTCCGTCCACGTCCCCGGATCGTCGGGCGAACAGCCGCTCGCCGCCCACAGCTGAGCGCGGCACTCGTCCACCGTGGCCCGGGGCACGGCGCCCGGGACGCGGACGAAGCCGTCCGCGACGAAGGACTCGATCTCGGCTTCGGTCAGCACCGGCACACTCCACGGACTCGGCAGGTCAACTGCCCCGCAGCCTTGTCGAATCACCATGTGACGGCAAATCAATTTCCGCACCTGTGGACAACGTCGACGACGTGGACAACGCGGACAACACGGACGACGCGGACACATCGACACCGTGGACGACTCCGCGCAGCGGTGCTCCGCCGGGCGACGAAGGCGGGCCCCGTCCGGACGGCTCGGGTCGTCGAGCCGCCCCGGCCACGGCCGCCGGGGCCCGCTCGGCGTGCCGTCGGCGGCGGTGCCGGTTACCGTGTCCGGAGCCGAGGAGCACAGGGCCGACGGAGGGGTGCCGATGACGGACGTCGTCGATCGCGCGGAGCGTGCGGACGGAGCGGACGGGCCGGACCCCAGGGCGCGGCTGCTCGCGCGGGCCGCGGTGCTGTGCGCGGTGGCGGCCGTCGTCGCGATCGCGTTCACCGGCCTGCACGGGCTGCTCTCGGTGGTCGC